>NZ_AUDC01000011.1:300000-560469 GCF_000425265.1 Maridesulfovibrio zosterae DSM 11974 | reverse complement strand
AATAAATCGTGCGACTTATCTTTCTTCTTTCCCTATTAACTATATATTTATAGTTAATAACCAAGGACCACGCACGGTCCAAAGTTTTTGACCAAGGAATTTGTCCTTGCGACCATTGAGGAGGGGCCACACCCGACCCCATTCCGAACTCGGAAGTTAAGCCCTCCATCGCCAATGATACTGCTAGGTAGCTAGTGGGAAAGTAGGTCGTCGCAAGGACTTTTTTTCGCCCTGTAAAAAGGGCAGCCAAGCCCCGTACAACTACGTTGTACGGGGCTTCTTGCGTTCTGCTAAATATACTCGATTAGTCTATTCACCCTGGATGTTAATGAGCTAGCTAGGGAGGGGGATAGGAGTTGGGAGATAATTTTTTATAAAGTAAAGTTAGAATTTGAGGGGCTGTAAGTTGGTCATATGAAACTTGATAATATTCATATGAATTATAAATTTAAATCCCATGCAACTACATAGCTACTACGACTTTAGTCTTTTAAACAAAGATAGTTTTAATTCTCGTCCGATTGATTAAATGTCAGCTATTAATTTTCTGATTAGCTCTAAAAGCGTAGTACCCTCAGTCTTCTGCACTCCCTTTGGTATAAGTTACGAGTAGGAATCCTATGGTAAATTGTATCCTTAGATCCAGATGAAGGCCAAATCTTATATAAAACAGCAATAGTGCATCAAGTTAATCAAGGCCTCTGAGAGTAGCGAAGACTATAGAAAAGTTGTTGATGAAGATATAGTAGGTGATTAGTGTCAAAACTCAAGTCAGATATATCATTGCTCTATTGAACTTTACTCACTTGAAATTTACTCACTAACTTTTCTATGAGAATGAGGAAGAAGATAAAATGAAAATTTTTAGTGAAGATCATTATGAAAAAGTAAATTTTAGAGGATTAGATCTAAAAAATAAAAGTTTTTTGGGTACTTCTTTTTTTGAATGCACGTTTATAAGATCCTCATTACAATATACTAATTTTTTAGATTGTGAATTTGAAAGCTGTCGTTTTCAAGAATGTAATCTTTCTTTGGCCCGGCTTTGCAATACCAAGATTATTGGAACAGAATTTTGTGATTCAAAGCTTCTTGGCATTAATTGGGGCAGTGTTGGAATAGTAATCACTGCATCTTATGATAATTGTTTACTTGATAACTGTTCTTTTAGTGATATGAATTTAACTAAAGTTACGTTCAGCAGCAGCTCGTTAATCGAGGCCTCATTTCGTCATAATAAACTTTCTAGTGTTATTTTTGATAATTGTGATTTATCTAAATGCCAGTTTCATCAGAACGATTTGACTCGTGCGGACTTTAGTACATCACGAAATTATTATATGAATGCTGAAACAAACAAACTGAACAAGACTGTTTTCTCATTGCCTGAAGCGGTCTCTCTTTTAGCTAACTTGGATATTGTGCTTAAGTAATTTTTATCATTTTTATAAGCTTGTGGTAATTAAAATCCTTGATGTGTAACAATATATTTTGTTTAAAGTTATAACCGCTTAGCATATACAGACATTTATGAAAAAGCTTTTCCTGATTAACTGCCGACAGCCATTGATTGATGCCTTTGTTTCCCTTGGCTGTGAGGTCTGCTGTATTCGTAGTTACGATAATGAACTTGATGTCTCCTCAAAACTTAATGAGCTGGGTTTTAAACCTGATTTAATTTTTCAGCAGGAAATTCTTGGGTTACGCCTTTTTTTAAGCGGGATGCATAAAATAGATTGTATAAAGATCTTCTGGTCAGTTGATACTCACTTAAATATGCACTGGCACGGTGTTTATGGTTCTTTGTTTGATGGTGTGCTGACTACCCAAAAAAAATATGTTCCGATTTTAAAGAAAAATTGTGAAGCTGAAATATGCTGGATTCCATGGATGGGAGCACGGTTAGGTATTCAGTCCGGTACGACTGGAGGACTAATCCCGTATTCATCTAGATCGCACAGTCTTACATTTGTCGGCAGGGTTACCAAAGCTCGTCCATCCAGACTATGGTTTATTAAATTTTTGAATTCACATTTTGATTTGCATCAAGTTGAAGATTTAAATTATTCACAGATGATGGAAGTATATCGTCAGACTCGGATTGTGCCTAACGAAGCTATTTTTGGAGAAATTAATTTTCGAATTTTTGAAGCATGCTCTTGTGGCTGTGCAGTGGTTACTCCGGATATTGGAGAGGAATTAGGAGAGCTTTTTGATATTGGTAAAGAAATTATCGTCTATAGAGATGTTCTTGAATTAAAAGAAATTTTAAGCAGACTCCAAGCGGATCCTTCTTATGCTGCATCTTTGGGCCTTGCAGGGTATGAGCGCATTATGCGCGATCATCTTCCAGTAAATAGAGCTAAAAGTATTTTGGACTTTGTAAAAAGAATTTCAAAACGCAAAGTTGATATTGATGATGCTCAGCTATATGCGAATCTGGCTTGTGCTTCTCTGGGCGAATCTGGCGGGATGACTGTAGAATGGGGTAACCTCATTAATAAACTTTTAGCATGTAAGATGGGCGTGATGCGTGATGCAGCTCTTTTTCGACTATCAGTTCGCGCTGATCTGCGTGAATTATATTTACTGATTGCTAAACCATATTTTGAAAAGAAAATTTTTCCGAAAAATTGTTACTTTAATATGATCGCATCATTATGTGCAGTTCATTTAGGCTTGAATGATTTGGCTCTAAAATGGTGGTTTTCGTATGTGTCTGCTGTATATGATCAAAAGAAGAATAAACCTAAGGACACTTTGGAATTGTTGATGTTTTGGGGAGATGAATTATTTAAGAATGGAATAACTCTCCGACCTGGTGTCGCTTTTAATGAAGCTAGTGATATCCCTTCTTGTGCTGCTGATTGTTATTTTGCTGCTCTGTATATCGACCCAAAAAATCTTGCCGTATTTAAAAGGCTTGATCTTATATTTGCAGATGTGATGGGCGGAGAACCAACCCGTTTGGGGTTTTTAAGTCAATTATCATTACATCACCCTCGTGATTGGCATATATGTGCAGATATTGGAATAACTAATTTAAAAGTATTTCGCTTAACAGAGGGCCTAAACGATTTAGATTTTGCGCGAAACCTAGCTATAGAAGCTGGACGAGAACGTTTTTTCAAACGTAAGGTTTTATCTGATCTGCCTAGTTATTTTAGATTAGTTTATAACGATTAAGTATGCTATTATACGAAAGTAATGTGACTCAATTAACCTCGTGTTTGCCGAGATACGGGAGGATAGTAATGTCGAATGTTGTTTTTAATAAGAAGACTTTTTTGAATCACTTAGGTGATGATGTCGAACTTGGTAATGAAATTTTAAATGTATACCTTATAGATGCACCTGCGAGGGCTAAGTCTTTGAAAGAAGCTCTTGCGAATTCAGATATTCCTAAGGCCATTAAATTTTCTCATGCCTTGAAAGGTATTTCAGCAACTATACGAGCTGAAATTGTCACGTCATTAGCCGAGAAGGTAGAGAAAAACGTTCGCAAAAGTAAGTTGTGTGAGGCTAATGACATTATGCCTACGCTTTTTAAAGAACTTGACAAGGTTGTAGTCGCAATCAACGAGACTTTGCAAATATAGTTTTCATTCAGAAATAAATTTCAGACTATTTTATTTATAGCAGCAACTGTTTATTCGGTCATATACTAAAGTTTTACATAATTATTCCGATTTCAGAAGAGATATTGTCTAAGTGTATTATTTATCATACAAATGCAGTGAGTGATTAGAATACTATGTACTTGCACTTCTACTTTGTTATTAGTAATAGGAATGCAATTATAAAGTCGTTGACCAACTAAAGTTTTAATAAAAGTGGAGATGTAAATGTTCAACAACCTGAAGCTTGGGTGGAAAATTGGTGGTGGGTTTCTTATTGTTCTGCTTTTAACAGTAGCTGTTGGCGGTGTTGGTTGGTATGGACTTAATCAAGTTTCAGTACAGAATAACCGCCTTGACGTTGTCAGTAAGGCTGTTACTGATATGTATAAGGCACGTTTAACTGTACTTTATTATACGCTTAAAGGTACTGATAACTACAAGAAAGAATTTTCACAAAATATTGGTTCAATAAGTAGTCATATCGCAGAGAATAAAAATATATTTTCTGGAGAAGGCCTCGATGATATTTCAAATATTTCAAATAGTGCCATAAGCTACGGAGATGTTTTTAAGACTTATATTAAGTATGAAGATGATAAAAAGGAAGCCATAACTAATTGTGTAGCTGAGGCCGATAGGCTTAAAGTCGCTGTTTCTCAAATGTTGCATCAGTGCAAAGAATTTATGCAGGAGAGTTTGGCGAATGTTGCGGAAATTGGAAATTCTTCTGATTCTTTTTTGGCATATACGACTCTAGTGGACGCCGAAAGATACTTTCTGCAGACAAGAGTTGAAGGTATAAGTTTTCTTAGAACAGGTTCTAGCGAATCTGTATCAAAGGTACGGAGTAATTTAAATTCAATACTCAGTATTTGTGATAGGCTTAGAGAAAATCCTTGGGTGGTTGAAAAATCAGGATGGGATATAAGCGCTTTAGAAAGTGCTGCTCGAGGATACCTTGAAGGATTTAATATTATAGTTAAAAAAAGTGAAATTCAAAAAACTGAGTTGAAGGCAATGGCTGCTATCGGGGTAGAGGCTCTTGATCTTAGTCAGCATATGATGGTTGAACAGCAGGCTTCTGCTTCAGGCGTTATCAGCTCTTCTTTTTCTCTGATTTTGAGTGGTCTGGCTCTGGCTCTTTTTTGTGGTATTTTAATTTCAATTACTGTCACGCGCGCAATAACCGGACCTGTACGTAAAGGGGTCTCTTTTGCTGAAAACATGGCGCAAGGTGATTTTACTAAAACTCTTGATATTACACAGCGGGATGAAATTGGTATTCTGGCCGCCGCTCTAAACGATATGGTGGCTCGCCTCTCGGATGTTGTTGCAGAGGTTGGCAGTTCTTCTGAAAATGTAGCTTCAGGCAGTGAAGAACTTTCAGCTACAGCTGAAACTCTTTCTCAGGCTTCAACTGAGCAGGCTGCGAATGTTGAGGAAGTTTCTGCATCAATTGAGGAAATGACGGCCAATATCAGACAGAATGCAGAGAACGCTCAGCAGACTGAACAGATAGCATTACTTTCCTCAAAGCAGGCAGAAGATGGCGGTGCTGCAGTCTCTAAAGCTGTTGATGCAATGAAAAATATTGCAGAAAAGATTTCAATTATTGAAGAAATTGCTCGCCAGACAAATCTTCTGGCACTTAACGCTGCTATTGAAGCTGCTAGAGCCGGGGAACATGGAAAAGGATTTGCTGTTGTTGCGGCTGAAGTTAGAAAACTGGCTGAGAGAAGTGGGGAAGCTGCAGGAGAAATAGGAGAGCTTTCTTCTAGTACTGTCAGTGTAGCTGAAAAGGCTGGTGAAATGCTGACTTTACTTGTTCCGGATATTAAGCGCACTGCCGAACTTGTCCAAGAAATTGCAGCAGGCAGCAGTGAGCAGCTTTCAGGAGCTGAACAGATTAATAAAGCTGTTCAGCAGCTTGATCAGGTTACTCAGCAAAATGCTTCAGCTTCCGAAGAAATGGCATCCACTTCTGAAGAACTTTCCAGTCAGGCTGAACAGTTGCAGCAGGTTATGAGTTTCTTTCGTGTGGGAACTAGATCAGAAAGACCAGTCAGAGCACTGCCTACCACTCGATCAATGGTAACACCTACGAAAGGATTTCACTCTCAACCATCAGCAGAAAAGACTACTTCACATACTGAATCTTCAGGTGTCAGCCTGGATATGAGCAGTGATTTTTCAGATGGAGATTTTGAAAAATTTTAATAAAATATGGTAGAATCATTTTTTTTATATTATAGTATAACAATCAGTGATTATTTAGTTTGTGAGCCATAAAAAAAGCAGGTGTTATGATGAGTGTTGAGATTAATAGCACAACAAATCAGTATCTTACATTTACTCTGAATAAGGATATTTACGCTCTGGATATTTCCAGTGTCCGTGAGGTCCTTGAGTTGACTCCAATCACTCGAATTCCTAGAACCCCTAAGTTTATGCGTGGTGTAATTAATTTAAGGGGTCACGCAGTCCCTGTGGTTGATATGCGTTTAAAATTCGGTATGAGTAGAACAGAAGATACGATTAATACCTGTATTATTATTGTGGAAGTCGTATTTGATGGTGAGAGTACGGTTATGGGGGCTTTGGCAGATTCTGTCCGAGAAGTTATTGAGCTTACAGAAAATATGATTGAAGAGCCTCCTCGTATGGGAACAACCATTAAGACTGAATTCATTCGTGGTATGGGTAAGCAGAGTGATGACTTTGTGATCATACTTGATATAAATAAAATTCTTTCTGTAGAAGAATTGGCAATGCTTAAAAATGTAAATCATGATTCTTCCAACATAGATTCTAACGAGCTCAGTTCTGCCCAAGGAATGACTTTGAGTCTATAATCTTTACTTAAAAATAGATTATAAATATTTGTCCCGCTTCCTGCATCAGGTTGTGGGACTTTTATTATTTTTTGCTAAAATGATTGAGTATTTTTTTTGAGATATATAATTGAGGTTAGTAAATATAGTAGTTAAGCTTATTATTTGAGAATATAAATAAAAAAATGTCTCAAAAAAATGATAAAGACTTGCCATGCTGTCACGGGTAAAATACTATGTATGAAAATTTGTCATTATATTTTTTTGAACATACATTATATATTTAAATATAAATGCACTATAATATGAATAAACAGATATATTATATATTAATCTCCGTCTGTACGGCAGTAATAATTCTCGCAAGTGCTTTTCACGGAGTATACTTGATATACATAGTAATTTCTATGTCTGTACTTATTTTTTCATTTCTATATTTATTGTATGAACTTGATTATACCGGACATGATCAACTGGCTAAACAGGAACTAAGCCAGGGGAGACTGCTGGAACTTGGTGGAATTGGTTATTATCGAACAGACAGTCGTGGTAAGGTTCTTTTTTCAAATGAAATTTGTCGTGATTTAGGCATATCCTGTTTTCCTGATGCAACAGGGAAATGGCATGAAAAATTACTTTCTCATTTGTCTGATCTAGAGAACGGTGGTGAGCTTTTAAATAAGTTGTCTATAAGTCAGGGTGTGTATACTTTCGAGAGTGAGATTAAAAACTCATTTGGTAAAAAATTATTTTTTAAACATTGTTTGACTAGTATTGAAGATATGAATGGCCTTTTTCTCGGCATTTCAGGAATCGTTGTTGATATCAGTGAAATCAAGGATATCGGAGCTGAGGATTGCAGCCATAGTGATCACCGAAATATTTTTGACAATGACTTGTTTGATGTATTTGCACATGAGTTACGAACTCCGTTAGCCGGTATGACTGGAAGCTTGAAAGTGCTTGAAGATTCCAGTTTACCAATAGATATTCAAAAATATGTTGATAAATGCAACATCTCTGTGCATCGACTTAAAGATACTGTGGATTCTTTTTTGCGAGATATTTGTGGTAAATCCAGTAGCTATCCTTATAAAATAGAGTCTACAGAGAATAGAAGCACCAGCACGGTATCGTCAAACGGTAGTGATGTTAAAAAATTATCAGTTTTACTGGCAGAAGATGATATTCGCAGCCAAGTCACCATGCGGAGACATCTAGAGTCATGGGGGCATTCTGTCCGTACAGCCTGTAATGGGCTTGAAGTGTTAAATTGTATTAGAGAACAGCAGTATGATTTAGTACTGATGGACATCCAGATGCCTGAAATGAACGGATATGAAGCTATAGGTATGATTCGGGAAAATGAATCTAGTAATAGTCAGGTTCCCATTATAGTAATGAGTGCTTATGGTGATGATAGTGATTTTAAGAAGATGGATGAGCTCGGTGTTGCTGATTTTGTTTCAAAGCCCATAAGGGGGGATGATCTTAAATCTGTTATTGATCTAACTCTTAAGAAGTACGAAATTTAGTTTTGTACAGTTTTATCTGTTAAGTACATTACCTATGTAATACGCAATGCCATCCTCAAGCATTTGAACTGCCAAAAGAATTAGAATTAATCCCATAAGCCGCTCACAGGCTCGTAATCCTCTTTTACCAAGTATCCGTGATAATGTCGGCCCGGTCATCATAATGATGAATGTCATTCCCCAAGCCAGCATTGTACCTGTCAGAACTTTTAAGTCCGTATCACCTCTTGATCCGTAAACCATCACCGCAGCAAGAAGAGATGGGCCAGCAAATAAAGGTACGGCAATGGGAACTATGAAAGGGTCTTTTTCTACTTCAGTAGAGGATATATCCGGTTTCGGAAAAATCATTTTCATAGAAATGATAAAAAGGATTACCCCACCAGCTATGCGTAGTGTGGACTGGTGGATGCTTAGCATTTTCATCAGTCCGGCACCTAAGTACATAAACAAAATTATGATTCCCAATGCAAAAAGTAGTTCTCTGAACAGAATTTTACGTTGCTGGGATGGTGTAAACTCTTTGAGCATTGATAAGCATACCGGAAGGTTGCCTAACGGGTCCATGATCAGAAATAGCGGAAATGCAATTTCGAATATGGCATTCAAGGATTGAGTATCCATTTGTTAACCTTTGCTTTCCTTGCCACCTGCTTGACCATAAGTAGAAAACTTGTCGATAACTTTTTCCATTTCTACATCTGGTACAATAACCGGTTTACCTGCTGAAAGTGCTTGAATATAAATTCTGGCTACCAGCTCCAGTTCTTCAGCAGCATCAAAAGCATTTTTAATTTCATGACCAATACAGATTAGGCCATGGTTGGCGAGAAGAACAGCATTAAAATTTTTAATGGTTTCAGATACGTTTTCTGCCAGCTGTGCGCTCCCAAATGTCGCATAAGGGGCTAGAGGGACTTTATTGCCTGCAAAGCCTACCAGATAGTGCACAGCAGGGAGTTCCATATTAAGACAGGCAACTGTAGTTGCATATACTGAATGGGTATGAACTATTGCGTTGATATCAGATCTTTTTTTATACAGGGCAGTATGGAATCCTGCTTCGCTTGAAGGTTTGCGTTTAGATTCGACAATTTCACCTTCAAGATTCATGATCACTACATCATCCAGAGTTGTCTCACGGTAATCCAGACCACTTGCGCTAATTGCCAGTAAGCCTTTTTTACGATTCAAAACACTCAGGTTACCGCCAGTTCCTGTTGTAAGACCGGCTTCAAGCATTCTAAGACCATATTTTATAACAAGTTCCCTTTCACTTTTCAGCAGCATTGATTTCGCCTTATTTCTGATTCTGAAGGTTTTCTATTCTTTTGAGAACCGGTGGATGACTGTATTCAAGCCAGACATAAAATGGATGAGGTGTTAAATTTGAAAGATTGCTGACGGACAGTTTCTTAAGAGCACTTACTAATGATAATGGCTCTTTGGTTGTTGCGGCTGCAAAATTATCAGCTTCATATTCGTGTCTACGAGATTGAATATTGCTGAATATTGAAAGGACAATTGATACCGGAGTGTAGAGTAGTGCGAAAAAAATAAGCCCGGCATGTACGGAAATATGGTCCATACTAAATGCCGAGAAAAGTTCCCTGTTGTTTAGAAAAAAAGACATAAGCAGAAAAACAATTCCTGTGTTGGCGATACTAATAAGCAGCATCTTGCGGATATGTCCCAGCTTACAGTGCCCTATCTCATGAGCAAGCACAGCAACGATTTCATCAGTACTGAGAGATTCAACTAAAGTGTCGAAGAGAGCTATTCTTTTTTTGTTTCCAAATCCGGTGAAATACGCATTGGCTTTAGTGGATCTCTTAGAACCGTCAATCATGAATATTCCGGAAATCTTAAACCCGTTGGCCTTTGCAAAATTCTCGATCTTATCTTTGAGCTCCCCATTTTCGATAGGAGTAAATTTATTAAAGAGGGGTAAAATCCATGTGGGAGCTATATATTGAATGGCAAGGGTTATAACTATTGTGAAGATCCAGCACCAAAGCCATGCTAATGAGCCTGTCGCATTAAAAAAGAGCAGTACACCGCTGAGAATGACTCCTCCAATAATTCCTCCTAAGATGTATCCTTTTAACTTATCCAGAATGAAAGTCTTAAGGTTGGTTTTGTTAAAGCCAAATTTCTCTTCGATGACAAAAGTGCTGTAGAGGGAAAAAGGTAAAGAGACTAAATCACTGAGAACTGCCAGCCCAGCAAAAAAAATCAGTCCAGTAACAATCGGTCCATATCCAAATGATCCAGCCCAAAGATCAAGGATATTGAATCCTCCACATAGGATAAAAAATATTGTAACCAGTGTCATAAAAGAGCTTGAAATATTTTCAAGTCCAGTTCCGGCTTTAGTATAGTCTTGAGATTTTCGGTACTCTTCCGGATCAAAAATTCCATTAAATTCTTGAGGTAAAACAGGAGAAAGAGCCTGAATGTTCAACCTGCGGGCAATTATTCCGAGTACGCATGCTCCTGCTATGGAGAATAAAATAATAAATAAATATATATTCATCAGTTCAGCTTGCCTTTGTTTCGATTTAAGAATTAATAAAATCTAAAAATAATCTATCCGAGGCGTATTACCCTCTGTGAACTCCTCAGTCAATTAGACTGAGTACGCCTTTTGGGGTGACGAGATTTAGCACAAAAAAGTGGGTACTTTGCCTATGTTTCTTGACAAGAACAGTTATTACGTAAAATATTGAAGACTAGCATGAATGATTTTTTGTTTATATTATGAAAAACTTAACCTGTATCACTTGTTATAAAGCATAAGTTCAGGCGTACTTGCTTTAATCTTGCTCTCTGGTATATTTGGGAATAGTTTGGCTAAAGTGTAATAAATTGATAGTATTTAGTAGATACATGATTGTTATCAGTAATATTATTAGGGATTAAAATATGTTTTTGACCGGGAGTCGGCAGGTATGAGTTCACCAAAGAGCATCAAAGAAAATATTGCTCGCGCGAAGGCGTATGGACAGCGGAAAGATTACCTGCGCTGTTTGCATGCATTGAGTCTTTCACTTGATGAACTCGCTTCAAGTAAAGTGTTCGGCCGTGAGAAATTTGAAATTGGAATTCTTGCAGATGAGGTTTTTCGTCAACTGCTATCAATGGAAGAGCTTAAGCGTGTTTTGCCTCGAGGACTTAAGTATACAAAAGGGCAGGAGAAAAAACTTGCTGCTTTGCTACTTAAAATTCATGACACGATTAAGGACGCTCTTGAAAAAGCTGCTGTTGAAAAAATAAGAAAGCAAAAGAATCAGATTGATAAGTATGTTCTTGGAGGTCAAAAGGCTCTGGCTGAAAAAAACATTAATGATGCCAAAAAGTATTTTAGAAAAATTACTGAGGCCTTTCCCGAAGAACGCGGACTTTTACAGGATGTGGGCAGCAGGCTGGTTAAAGGTGGATATCCTGTTGACGGGGTAGAATATCTGGAACGCGCCATTGCTCAAACACCATCTGATAGCCGACCTTATATTTCTCTTCTCCTTGCGTGGGAAATGCAGACTGAGCAAGATAAAGCTCTTGCTGTAATTAAAGATATAGTTAGGCGTTTCGGGGCGAATGAAAGTCTTTTCGTGCGGCAGGCCAAGTTATTTCTAGCTAAAAGAATGTATACCGAGGCTTATGATGCATCGGCAGCAGCTATTAAACTTAATCCGTTGAACCGTGAGGCAAAGAAAATTTCAGATAAACTCGGTCCGAAGGTTTTTGGGCGCGGGTATAAGCCCGGTGCCACTTCTAGCGAGCTTCTGGCAGCTAAAAGCAAAGCTAAATCTGCTGGAGCAGAAAAGAGTGGAACAACTTTCAATCTTGATGGTTCGGCTGGAGGTACACCTGCAGCTAAATCCGTAAAGAAAAAAGGTCCTGCTAAAAAAACAGAGAATTCTAAAACTATCAAATTAGATTTTTAGAAATATTTTTCTGTCAGGTCGTAAAATAGGAAGAATCCCCGACAACCAAATGGCTGTCGGGGATTTTTTATACTATTGACTTTGAGTGTCCGGGGGAATTGCTTAGTACATTCCGCCCATTCCACCCATGCCGCCCATGCCGCCCATTCCACCCATACCGCCCATTCCACCCATGCCGCCTGGCATAGCTGGCATGTCAGCAGCCTTTTCAGGCTTTTCTGCAATGGCGCATTCGGTGGTAAGCAGAAGTCCTGCTACGGAAGCAGCGTTCTGAATTGCAATACGGGTAACTTTTTTCGGATCGATAACGCCGGCCTTGATGAGGTCTTCGTACTCGCCGATAGCTGCGTTGAAACCGTTACCGTCTTTGGATTCTTTAACTTTTTCAACAACGATAGAACCTTCAAGACCTGCATTGCCTGCAATCTGGCGGAGAGGCTCTTCAATGGCACGACGGATAATGTCGATACCTGCTGTTTCATCGTCATCAGAAGGAGTTACGTTGTCCAGGACAGAGATACAGCGGATAAGAGCTGTTCCGCCACCAGGAACGATACCTTCTTCAACTGCTGCGCGGGTAGCGTTGAGTGCATCTTCTACGCGAGCTTTCTTTTCTTTCATTTCAGTTTCAGTAGCAGCACCGACGTTGATAACAGCTACGCCGCCAACGATCTTTGCAAGGCGTTCCTGAAGTTTTTCGCGGTCGTAATCGGATGTGGATATTTCAATTTCGTTGCGGATCTGGCCAACACGAGCTTTGATAGTATCACCTTCGCCTGCACCGTCAACGATGGTGGTGTTATCTTTGTCGATAACAACGCGTTTTGCAGAGCCTAGATCTTCAAGGGAAACACCTTCAAGCTGGAGGCCGATGTCATCGGAAACAACAGCGCCGCCGGTAAGAGCTGCAATATCGGCAAGCATTGCCTTGCGGCGATCACCGAAACCTGGAGCTTTAACAGCAACAACGTTAAGAGTTCCGCGCAGTTTGTTGACAACGAGGGTAGCCAGAGCTTCGCCTTCAATATCTTCAGCAATGATTACGAGAGGTTTGCTCATTTTCGCAACCTGTTCAAGAACAGGAAGAAGTTCCTTCATATTGGAAACTTTCTTTTCGCTGATAAGGATGAGAGGCTCATCCATTTCGCAGATCATTTTTTCAGCGTTGCTTACGAAATATGGAGAAAGGTAGCCGCGGTCGAACTGCATACCTTCAACAACGTCAAGTGTTGTATCGAGTCCTTTAGCTTCTTCTACGGTGATAACGCCTTCTTTGCCGACTTTATTCATAGCTTCTGCAATGATGTTACCAATGGTAACGTCATTGTTTGCGGAGATAGTACCGACCTGAGCGATTTCTTTCTGGTCACGAGTAGGTTTGGCAAGAGTCTCGAGGTGATCGATGATAGCTTCAACAGCTTTATCGATACCGCGTTTGATAGCCATTGGGTTACGGCCAGCAGCAACAAGTTTAACACCTTCGGTAAAAATAGCTTGAGCAAGGATTGTTGCTGTTGTTGTACCGTCACCAGCGATGTCGGATGTTTTGGAAGCAACTTCCTTAACCATCTGAGCACCCATATTTTCGAACTTGTCTGCCAGTTCGATTTCTTTAGCTACGGATACACCATCTTTAGTGATAACAGGGGAACCAAAAGATTTATCCATAACAACGTTACGGCCTTTAGGTCCAAGAGTTACTTTTACAGCGTTGGCGAGTTTATCTACGCCTGTTTTCAGTTTTTCACGCGCTTTTGCGTCGAAAAGAATCTGTTTAGCCATGTGATCTTATCTCCTTAAGAAATGTCTTCTATAATATAATAGTATAATTAGGCTTCAACTACAGCGAGGATGTCATCTTCGCGCATGATGAGATGGTCAACACCGTCAATGTTGATTTCAGTGCCGGCATATTTTGCAAAGAGAACTGCATCGCCTTCTTTAACTCCCAGTGCAATTCTGGAGCCTGCATCATCAAGCTTACCGGGGCCGGCAGCAATGACTTCACCTTTCATGGGTTTTTCTTTAGCAGAGTCAGGAATGATGATTCCGCCTACAGTCTTTTCTTCCACTTCAAGGCGTCTGACCAGTATACGGTCATTAAGCGGCTTAAGTTTCATTTGTTGTCCTCCAATATTTAGATACTCTGATTTTTTTCGGGTCGTGACCCTTAATATCGTTTGGATAATTTTA
Organism: Maridesulfovibrio zosterae DSM 11974; assembly: GCF_000425265.1. Classification (NCBI taxonomy): domain Bacteria; kingdom Pseudomonadati; phylum Thermodesulfobacteriota; class Desulfovibrionia; order Desulfovibrionales; family Desulfovibrionaceae; genus Maridesulfovibrio; species Maridesulfovibrio zosterae. The sequence continues at coordinate 546,343 of NZ_AUDC01000011.1, read as the reverse complement.
TTATTGAAAAACTATCTGAACGGATTGAATCAAAGTAAGACATTATTGAAAACTGTCAACAGCACATCTAAATTTTTTTTCAAAATATTGGGGGAAACCTAAAGTAAGTCTTTTGCTACGTAGACAACTCTTCCTATAGCTGCCCAGCCGATCGATTCATCTTTTATTTCAAGAGCTATGCGTCTTACTTCCGCTTCTTGGTTATCAGATACAAGAATAATTTTTCCAGGTTCCTTGGCTATACGCCGGATAACTATCTCGCTGTCTATACGGATAGCATATATCCTGCCTTCAAATAATTCTTTTTGTGATTCATCAACAATTATCCGATCTCCATCCTCTATGCGAGGGCTCATTGATGCCCCGGTTACGGTCAAAAGTTTCATCTGCTCGGGGTCGCCTTTACTTTTCAGCCAGTGAGCATTGAACCGTAATATCCCTTCATTATATATATCTGGAGTCAGGCCTGAATTTATTGAGTCCGGCTTTGCGATTGCCAGAGGGATCTCGTGATAGGCAGCAGTGTTCTTTTCAGATTCTTCATCCGGGAAAATTATTTTTGCCCCTACAGAATCAAGAACTCTAGCAATAACTTGAATGTGTTTGCCTCGCTCCTGCCGGATATATCGGATGATTTGGTTCGGTGCCACGTCACATGCTTTTGCCATCTGGGTTGGGTTTACAAATTTTTTGCCTGGTCCAATCATGTTTTTAAGTCCTTCGACCATGTCCTGATAAAAACTCATATGTCCTCCTTGGAGTATTCTTACTACACTTAAATAAATTAAAAGTCTTTTTTTTATTTTATTTATGGATGAAATAGCTATTTTATAAATATATTTTACCAAATAGTAAAATATATTTATAAAATAGCTTGCATTGTAATTGACTTAAGAATAAATACTGTCTCCATTGTTATGTTGAATTGAATGTTGAATTGAATGTTGAAAGAAAGGTTCAGTAATTTGTGATAACTACGACCTTGGTTAAGCTTGGAGGTGATTGATGAATACATGTTTTAACCATAAGCCCTCAGAGTTTCCTGATCTGGACGGTAAAAGGGCCATGTCTGCAGAGGTGTTGATAAAAGTCTTAGGGACTGAAGCTGCCGAAAGGCTTATGTTTTTTTGGGGAGGGGTCAGAGTATCAGTTCCTGATTTAGAAGATTTAAATAAGGTGCGTCTGCGTGAACGTATAAAGAAGGCGTATATTCGGGGTGCGACACCTGCACAGGTGGCTGAACGTTTCGGTGTTTCGGTTCGTACAGCACAAAGAATGCGTATTCCGGCCAATTGCATTGAACGTAAAAGCGAAATGATATAGTCTTTATAATACTGAAAGATAAATTTTTTAGTTTATCGTGTCTGTTTTAACTTTAAGGTATAGTATGAAGAAGGTTAATTTAGGATGTGGTCAAACATTCCACCATGACTGGTTGAATATCGATTTCAGCTCAACTGGGCCGGGTGTTATTGCTCATGATTTGACTTCAGGTCTGCCGTTAAGAGATGATGAAGTGGACGTTATCTACTGTTCGCATGTACTGGAGCATCTAAACAAAAAATTTGCTCCTATTTTTTTAAAAGAATGTTTCAGAGTACTTAGGAAAGGTGGAGTGCTACGAATTGCCGTTCCTGATCTGGAAACAATTACTCGCCTTTATCTTATGCTTTTGGAACGCGCCCGCAAAGGCGATGCCGAGGCTCAAGGAGCTTATGATTGGATCATGATAGAGCTTTTTGACCAGATGGTACGTAATGTTCCTGGTGGTGAATTTGTAAAACACCTTGCCGCTGGACCTTTGGTCGCAGAATCGTTTATTGTTTCGCGTGCAGGTAAAGAGGCAACTGATGTTCTTTCTTATTTGAAGAATCCGGCTAATGCTGAGAATGTGTCTAGACTTTCTTTTCCTGACGAGTCGAAACTTACGGCTGAACAGCTGGGGAATTTTAGACGTTCAGGAGAAGTGCATCAGTGGATGTATGATAGCTATTCACTGGGCAGACTCATTTCTGGAGCAGGTTTTGGTTTGATATCAACTGTCAGGGCTGATGAATCTAAAATTCCAGAATTTAATTCTTATTGTTTAGACATAGATGAAAATGGACAGGTTCGTAAACCTGACTCTTTATTTATGGAGGCAGTTAAACCTGTTGATTTAATTAGATAATATAAAGCAATCCGGGGATTATTATAATTATGGCAAGAAAATTTTCCAGCGAAGTTTTTAAAAGTTTCATCAAAGGTTATCTCCCATTTGCTATTCTTGTTTTGGTTGTTGCTGTCAGTATTTTGTACATCCAGCGAGTCCAGTACCGTGACCTTGTTGAAAACGAGGAGATAAATCTGGTTAAAAACAACTATAATGCTTTAAGCTTATGGTTGGAGGCTGGTGTTGAAGATGCATGTCTGCTCACCGGTCTTGTAGAAAACTGTATGGATGGAAATGGTAACTTGGCTGAAAAATATGACAGTATTGCACAGCTTTTTGCTGTCTATGGAACAGAGCGCCGTAATTGTGTTCAGGTTCGTTATTTTGCTACTGATGGTAATGAGCTGGTCCGTATTAATATGACACATGGAACAGCTAATCGTGTGGAAAAAGATTTGCTTCAGGACAAAAGTAATCGTGGATATATGCAAGAAGCAAAGACACTGAATGATGAAGTATATATTTCTGCTTTTGATCTTAATCAAGAATATGGTCGAATCGTTGTTCCTTATACTCCTGTTTTGCGATTTATTAAAAAGGTTCGCGGAAAATGGGGAGAGGAACTCGGACTGGTTGTAATAAATTTTTCAGGTAATGATTTGCTTAATGTTTTTAGTAAGTCGATTTCTGAATCATTTGGTGAAGTATATTTTGTAAATGAGAGTGGCGGATGGATTATAGGCCCTGAGAAAAGTTTTGACTGGAAATTCCTGTTTGGTGGAAGTGGCGGGACAATACAAGATAATTATCCAGACGAGTGGAGAATTATTTCAGAAAAGTTATCAGGACAGATTTCTACCTCAAATGGATTGTATACATTTACCACCCTGGAAGAAAAAACGTATCCCAGCACATTGTCCATGGGGGTTAAATTTAAAGAGGGTTGGAAAATAATCAGTGAAGTTAAAGAATCCAAGCTGATCGTTCCATGGAGTGGAGTTACTATTCTTCTAGTTGTATTTTTGTATTTTTTAAGTGGATTTTTGTTTTGGAGAAAAACAGTTTCTATCGTTGAACGTGAAAAAGTTAGTTCTAAACTGCGGGAAAGTGAAAAACTGTTTATCGACGTTGCAAATGCTGCTGGAGAATTTATTTGGGAGACAGGGCCTGATGGCTGCTTTGTATTTGTTACAGGAAGGGCTGAAGATATTCTCGGTTATAGTTCAGAGGAACTGATCGGTCGTTCTCCTTTTGATTTTGTCGATGAAGAATCTTCTTGGGATGTGCGTAAAGAATTCCTTGATGCAGCTCATAACGGGCATAGTTTTTCCGGGCTTATTTTCAGGTTTATCAACCGTGAAGGGCGTAAACTTTGGCTCGAATTCAACGGGGTTCCTGTTTTTGATTCCGGAGGGGCAGTTACAGGGTTTCGTGGTACGACATCAGATATTACGACTCAGCAGAAAGCTATTCAGGACTTGCGGGACCGTGAGGATATGCTTCACAGCATAAGTGATTCTGTTCAGGATGCTCTTGTACTGATGGATGCAAATGGACTGGTTCATTTTTGGAATCCTGCCGCAGAGAAAATTTTTGGTTATTCAGCTTCAGAGATGCTTGGAGAGAGTTTAGACTGTTGTGTTCGAGGCGAGGATAATGCTGATCCTGACAGCGTAGATGTATCAAGTGTTGATACTCTTTTTTCAAATTATGGAGCTTTTACTGTAAATGTTCGACGTAAAAATGGTACTGTTTTCCCTGCTGAAGTGCTGTTGTCTCCTTTACGTAGAGAGGAAGAGTGGTGGGTAGTAGGTACAATACGTGATGTTACGGAGCGCAAGGAGGCAGAAGATAAGTTGCGGACACTTGCAACTACAGATCCTCTGACAGGGCTTAGTAATCGTCGTTACTTTATGGAAAGTGCTGAGGATGCTTTACAAAGATCTTTACGATATAACAGGTCGCTATCCTTATTAATGCTGGATATTGATCTATTTAAAAATGTTAATGATATGTACGGCCACGATGCCGGTGATGATGTATTGAAAGCTCTTGCGGTTATAGGGATAAAGGTTTTGCGTAATATTGATGTCTTCGGCAGAATCGGTGGGGAAGAGTTCTCTATACTCCTGCCGGATACTGATGTTGAAGGGGCTGAATTAGTTGCAGAAAGGTTGCGTAAGGCTATAGAACAGTCGAAAATGTATACAAGATCAGGTGAGCTCGTGATTACTGTGAGTATTGGTGTTGCCACGTTAAATGATCAGACTAAGACTCTTGAACATTTGCTTAAAGCTGCTGATATCGGTTTGTATGCAGCTAAGAATGCCGGCCGAAACAGGGTTGAGATCCAACTTTCGCCTGAAGGTATGATTGGAGAGAAGAAAGTTTAGAATTTAAAAAAAATAAAAAAACCGCCGAAATAAGTTTTGGCGGTTTTTTTATGAAATATTATGTTTTGCTTTAATCAAAGGCAAATTCAATTGTAAAGTTGCCATGGTCTGTTTTGAAGGGGATAGCCATGACAGGACCTGTTGTCACATGTGCTATTGTATGATTATCGCCCATTATAACAGTTGGAGTCGAACCGGAAAGTTTGTATCCCATTTCTATAAGTCCTGCTCTAGCCTGTCCTGAAACCATATTGGTGATTTCTCCCACAGCATCTTTAACATCTTGAATAATATCCTGAATATCTCCGCCAAGCATGTTTTTAACTATTTGAGCAGCACATGCTTTCTCAAAAGATATAGAGACACTGCCATTAACATTACCTGTGAATCCTACAACTCCTGTTACATCTCCTGTGGCAGAGTTGCCTTTTTTTACAAAAGGTTTTCCGGGAGTTGGGGTCACCATGGCCATCATGCTGAGTATGTCAGTGGTAGCCTTGATGAAAGGTTTAGCCAATTCTACATTCATTATAAGGACTCCTTAAAAAAATGTTTTCATCGACATATTGGTGATGTCGGTAATCAGTAGCCTTTTAAAAAATCAGATTGAATTTGTGTCTTGTCGTTTTATACCAGTGATCCTCATTGCTGAAAATGCGGAACATACTGATTAACCTAAACTTTCAGAACTCTATCAGAAAAATAAATTATGAACAAATCCTTTGGACACTGATATTGTAACAATCTATTAATTGAGCTTAGGAACTGAAAACTTGTATTTCACAAGATGTGTACTGTATTGCTCTTATTTTTCAAATTATAATATTTTATTAAAAATTGCAGCTTAAGTGTTAACATATTTGACCGGAGGGTTAAATTTTCGTATTTAGTTTGCCTATTGTGTTCGTAATTAATAATTAAAGTCCACTGTCAGCAGGAACTAATTTTTTCCTGAGAGAATACTATATTTTAAGGATAAATATAAATGTCAGATACAAATAATGAATTTAGCGTTGGTAAAAATTTTATTACAGCTATTATTGATAAAGATAATGAGACCGGGAAATATGAAGGGCGCGTTGCTACACGTTTTCCACCTGAGCCAAATGGTTATCTACATATAGGCCATGCTAAATCTATTTGTCTTAATTTTGGACTTGCTAAAGATTATAGCGGTACATGTAACCTGCGTTTTGATGATACAAACCCAGTTAAAGAAGATACAGAGTACGTTGATTCTATTCAGGAAGATGTTCGTTGGCTCGGTTTTGGCTGGGATGACCGCATTCATTATTCATCTGATTATTTTGGCAAACTTTACGAATTTGCTGTGCAGCTAATTAAAGTAGGCAAGGCTTACGTAGACAGTCTTAGTGCTGAAGAAATTCGCGAATATCGTGGAACACTTAAAGAACCAGGAAAAGACAGCCCATATCGTAACCGGTCCATAGAAGAGAATCTTGAGCTTTTTGAAAAAATGAAGAACGGTGAGTTTGGCGATGGCGAACATGTTTTGAGAGCTAAAATTGACATGTCTTCTGCTAATGTAATTATGCGTGATCCTACCATTTATCGTATCAGAAAGGCTTCGCATCATAGGACTGGCGATGATTGGTGCATTTATCCTATGTATGATTTTACACATTGTATTTCTGATTCTCTTGAAAAAATTACTCACTCAATCTGTACATTGGAATTTGAAAACAATCGCGCTCTTTATGACTGGGTATTGGAAACTCTAGGTGTTTACCGCCCCCAGCAGCTTGAATTTGCAAGGCTTAATCTTGGCTATACTGTAATGAGTAAGCGCCGTCTTATTCAATTGGTTGAAGATGGGTATGTCTCAGGCTGGGATGATCCTAGAATGCCTACAATTTCTGGAATGAGAAGACGTGGCTATTCTCCTGCTTCTATCCGTAACTTTTGTGAACGTATTGGCGTTGCTAAGGCTGCTAATATGGTAGACTTTGCTCTACTTGAATTTTCTGTTCGTGAAGACCTTAATATGAATTCTCCCAGATATATGGGAGTTATTAATCCTTTGAAAGTTGTCATTGAAAATTATCCCGAAGGTCAAGTTGAGGAATTTGAATTCCAGAATAATCCTGAAGATCCTGAAGCAGGGACCCGCATGGTTCCTTTTTCCCGGACTATGTATATTGAACGTGACGATTTTATGGAAGATGCTCCTAAGAAATTCTTTAGGCTGTCAGTCGGTCGTGAAGTGCGCTTGAGATACGCATATTATGTGACTTGTACTGATGTTGTTAAAGATGATAACGGTGAAATTATTGAGCTTCGCTGTACTTATGATCCAGAGACTCGCGGTGGCTGGTCCAAAGACGGGCGAAAGGTTAAGGGAACTATTCACTGGATTTCAGTTGAGCATGCTGTAGAAACAGAAGTTCGGTTATATAACCATCTCTTTACGAAAGAGAATCCTATGGACAACAAGGACGGCTCTGATTTTAAAGACCATATCAATCCTGAGTCACTTGAAGTCCGTCCGAAATGTTATGTTGAGCCTGCTCTGGGGAATGTTGAACCTGGGTTCAGATGCCAGTTTGAAAGAATTGGTTATTTCTGTGCTGATCTAGATTCCACTCCAGAAAAACCGGTGTTTAACAGAACTGCAACGTTGCGGGATACATGGAAAAAAATTGAAAAGAAACAGGTGAAGTAGCTTTTATACATGCCAGAACGGAATAGATTATTGTGCGGGGCTCTATATAGGGCCTCGCTTTTTTATTTTTAGTGACAAAAGCATAATTGCGTCTTTTTATATTAAATAATAGAAATTAATATATCTGGATGAAAAATAGTATAAAAAGTGTTATCGATTAAGTGTAATTAAAAAAAAGATTGTGATTATTCATGTACGTTTATCCCTGATCCGGAGGTTGAAGAATGAGTGCTGAGGTTGAAAAAAGTCCAAGACTTGCCATTGCTATTGCCGGAAGGAGCAATGTGGGGAAGTCATCTATTATTCGCGCTCTTTCAGGTATTGAAAGTGATGAAATAAGTCCTGTTGCACATGAAGATGAAATGTATCCTCTTACCCGTACGGAAATTCATCCGCTGGGACCGGTAACAATTTATGATACCGATGCCCATATTCCAGGTGATAATAGGGCCAAGGTTATCAGAGATGCTTTGTACAGTGTTGATGTGGCCGTTATTGTTACAGATGATTCCGGCATTATCGATGAGGAAAGAGAACTTACAACGTTACTGCTTGAACGGGGAATCCCGTGCGTCATGGTTTTCAACAAGGCCGATATCAGAAGGCCGAGCCTTGCTGATATGGAATTTTGCGGTTCCAGAGGAATTCGCTTTGTAGCCACTTCAACCATAGACTGTCGCGGCATTGAACGGCTTAAAAAATCCATAATGGCTCTGGCCCCTGAAGAAAATATGCTTGATCCTGTTCTTGCGCGTGATCTTATGGGGAAGGGAGATTTTGTTATTTGCGTAGTCAGTGATGATCCTGTTTCTCCTAAAGGGCGTTTGGGGCTTCCTAAATCTCAGGTTCTGCGCGAAATTCTTGATGCCGGTGGCATCGCTGTAATCGTCAAGGAGGAGGAACTTTTTCAAACTATATCGGGACATAAAAGGCGTCCTGCACTAGTCATAGCTGACTCTCAGGCTGTCAAAAAAGTTCTTGATACGGTTCCTGATGATATTTCTATGACAACGTTCCCGATACTTTTTGCCCGCCATAAAGGCAATCTTGAGCAACTTGTACAGGGAGCCAATGCCATCGACAACCTACGGGATGGAGATCGTATTTTGATTGTTGAAGCCTGTCCACACCATCCGAAAGCTGAGGACCTTGGCAAAGAGATGATCCCTGCCCGTATTGCAGGCTATACTGGTCGAGATATTATTTTTGAATCCAAGACAGGATGCGGTCTACCTCTGGATCTTTCTGATTATAAATTAGTTGTGCATTGCGGTGCCTGCATGGCTGATCGTGCTGATATGCTTAGAAGAATAAGGGATTGTGATAGACAGCAGGTTCCGATTACTAATTACGGGCTTGCTGTAGCAAAGGTTGACGGAACTCTGCAGCGTTTGATCGAGCCTTTTTTCAAGAATGATACTGAAGAAAAACAGGTTAGGACAGGTAAGATAAATGTTTACCGGGGCAGCAATTCCAGAGCTATGCATCTTGTGGTTCCGGCAGAGATACACCCTGAAAAAGCAGTACCTTTTAACTTGATGTATCTTTTTGGAGATATTGAGGTAACCAAACAGCATATAGGATTTGCTTCTTTGCCGTTTGCTCGAGGAGGGCAGCAGAAAATCCGTAAATTCGTGGAAGAAAACGGCTATTGCTTCTACAAATGGCCGGGACGCGTTTTAGGTGCGGATCTTGGGGGACTGCTTGATCATGAAGAGGAGTAGCATCTTATTTCCTACTTTGCTTAATACGGAGATGCGTTATGGGCAGGTATCAAGTTAATTTAATGATTCTGTCTAAGGTTATGTTGGTGTTCTGTATATGCCTATATCCAGTCTATAGTCATGCAAATTCTGATACTGTAGGATTTCTTGTAGGCGGCCTGACTCTTGATGATGATTCATTCAATGGGATTACCATATCCGGACTTCGCAGACTGCAAAATGAACGGCATTTAAATGTAGTGGTCTGTACAACAGGGGAAGAACGCAAGGATGTTCCAGAGAAGATAAATTCGCTCCTGCTTAAAGGTTGTGGGATTATTGTAATAAATTCTTCAGCTAATCATGATCTTATTTTGGAGTTTATAAAAAAACATCCTGAAGTATATTTTATAATTAATGATGCTAAAATTGATGGCTACAAAAATGTGTCCTCCATTTATTTCGGGCAATTTTCAGGATCATGCCTTGTCGGTGCTCTTTGCGGCTGGCAGACAAAGACTGGAAGAGTGGGGTTTATCGGTGGTAACGAACACTATGTGATCAAAGATTTTTTGAATGGATTTAAATATGGTGTTAAACTGTCCGGTAATGATGTTGAGATAGATGTAAAGTATGTATGGAATGGAAATTTGGAAAAAGGATATGAAGATCCTAAGAAGGCGAATATTATAGCTAAGCAGATGTATACTGACGGGGCTGACATTATTTACGCTGTGGCTGGCCTTTCTGGAAATGGTGTAATTCAGGCTGCCCGCAATTCCGGAAATTATGTTGTGGGAGTTGATTCAGATCAAGATGATATGGCCAAAGGTTTTGTTCTAACCAGTATGATGAAACGCCTTGATTTAGCTGTGTATCAAGAGGTCCTATCCATTTTGGATGGAAACTTTGTGCCAGGAATCAAAATGTATGATTTATCTAACGGGGGGGTAGCTCTTTCCGAAATGAAGTATACCAGACATTTGATATCTTCTGATGTTCTGGATAAAATTGAAGATTTACGTGTTAAGCTTATTTCCGGTGAGATTCATCCGGATTGCTCTGTTAAATAATATGGGAAATTGGTTCTGAATGTTTAATTTTTTTAGGATCAGATATAAAGTTACTTTAGGACTTTTACTCATTATGGCACTGGTCTTTTGCCCGCTTGGATATTTTGTTGTGAATTTTCAGCAGAATGAGATAATTGAGTCACTCAAGTCAGAGGGGGATGGTGTTGCTTCTCTTGTGGCTTATTCCAGTGGGCAGGCAATCATTAAGTATCAGCACAACAGGCTTGATGAACTGGTCAGCAGTGCTTGTACTGCACCGGCAATTGCTTTTTGTGGTGTATATGATCCTAATGGAAAGCCTTACAGCGAATTCAGTACAGATAAAAAACTCAATACTGATGAAATGATTTTCGTTGAAAAAAGAATTTTAAGAGATGGTGAGTTTCTTGGGCTTGTTAAAGTAGGCCTTTTAGAAAATTATGTAAATAAACGCATACATCATCTCCTATATTATTTGCTACCATATTCCTTGGCTATAGCTTTTGCTGGGGTCATCTTCATAATTTTCTTTCTTAATAAATCCTTTGTCACTCCTGTTATCAGGCTTTCAAAACAGGCTTCAGGTATTATCAATGGTGATTTTACGGAGTTCAATCATGAAGGCCGGGCTGATGAAGTCGGCGAACTTGCTCGTTCTCTAAATTCTCTAGCTCTCAATTTTTCAAATATGAATGATGAACTTGAGAAGAAGGTTGAGCAACGGACCAAAGAACTGACTTTAGCGAACCTCAAACTCAGCAAAGAGGTTGAATACCGTGTGAGTGCAGAGAATCACTTAAATGCGGTTCTGGGAGAGCTCTCATTCACAGTTAAAGAACTTGAAAAAGCTAAAGAAAAGGCAGAAAATGCCAGTCAGTTTAAAAGTCAGTTTTTGGCAATGATGAGCCACGAAATAAGGACTCCCATGAATACTATTCTGGGCATGGGGGATTTACTTTTCGAAACAGAACTTGATCCTGAGCAGGTAGGGTATGTTGAAATTTTCAAGGGAGCAGGTGAGCTGCTTCTGAAAATTATAAATGATATTTTAGATTTTGTTATGCTTGAATCTGGTCAGATTGAGCTTGTACCGATTGCTTTTGATCCGTCTAAAGATGTTCAAAGTGTTTGTAAAAGTCTCGCCCAATCGGCACATGCCAGAGATCTCGAAGTTATTTGTGATGTGGATCAGGACGTACCAGCATTTGTTGTAGGAGATCCTGTACGTGTCCGCCAGATTTTGACGAATATTGTTGCCAATGCCGTGAAGTTTACTTCTAGCGGAGAGGTGGAAGTGCGACTTAGTCTTGAGAAATCAGGAGATGATTTTGACCGATTATTGTATGCTGTGCGTGATACTGGCATAGGTATTCCTGAAGGACAGTACTGTGATATATTTGAAAGTTTTGCGCAGGCTGACTCTTCAACCAGCAGAGAGTTCGGCGGTGTAGGTTTAGGACTGGCTTCAGCGTCACGGCTTGTCTCGCTGATGGATGGAAAAATCTGGTTTGAGAGTAAAAGCGGTGATGGTAGTGTTTTCTACTTATCTATTCCTTTTAAACAGTCAGTTAATGAAGCCAATGGTGTTGCAGCAGATTTTTCTGGAACAAGCGTACTTTTAATTGATGATAATCATACTGTGCGTGAGGTTTTAAGCCGTCGGTTAAAATCATTAGGTGCTGATGTTGTAGCTGCTGCAAGCGGTGAAGAAGGACTTGATTATCTTAAATCTGTCGTAGATCGTGGAAGTTCTTTCAATCTGATTTTACTGGATAGTAAAATGCAGGATATGGCAGCTATTGATTTTCTTGCAAAGGCACAGCATGTTGGATCGCTTGCCAGCATGGTTACGATAATGTTTTCAGCCGGCTGCACAGAAGAGGAAAAACATGAAGCAAGGATAGCAGGTGCTGGTTATATTTTAATTAAACCTGTCTTTGATAGTGATTTGATGCATTGCCTTGCTGCTGCCTGGGAGACTAAAAATGTTCTTCAGCAAAAGAGCGGGAAAGGTTTGAGTGTGCTTCTTGTAGAAGAGAATGAAGATCATCGAAAAATATTTGAACTTTTTATCACTGATACAGGTGCAGATGTAACGACTGCAGTGGATGGATTAAGGGCTGCTCAGCTTTTTTCAGAAAATATTTACGACATTGTTTTTATGGATGTTGATCATTCTTTAGTGGGTGGGATGAAAGCTGTAAAAAAAATGCGCGATATAGAAGCAAAAGATGAGAGAATGAGGTCTACAATTATTGCTCTTGCTGCTCATATTTTAGGTAACCACAAGGAAGAAAGTAAATCTGCCGGGTGTGACGGATTTATCGCTAAGCCTGTTAAGTGGGATACAATACGTTCTTCAATTGCAGCTGTATCTCAACAGGTTGATTTACCTGAAAGTATAAAAATTACGGAGTAAAGAATGATATCCGGAGAAGAGACAGGTCAAAGTATGTTTATTATAAAAGAAGACCTGAGGGAACTAATACCGCATTTTGTGGTTCACCAGTTTGAAGAATTGGAAATGATGGAACGCAGTCTTGACTCTGGAAATATTGAAGAAGTTGGGCGTTTAGGGCACAGCCTTAAAGGTGCTGCTGCAAATTTCAGCCTCGCACCGCTCTGTCGTCTGGGCACAACAATTCATGATGTCTCTAAACTTGGCATGACTGAAGCTTTAGGCCCGTTAGTTCAGAAGTATCGCGTTTATCTTAATGAATTAAAATATTTGATCTGTTAACCTGCCTGTCCTTCAAATTGTTTTAAGGTTTATTTTAAGTGGTCGATACATTCTACTATGATTGTAATGTCTTATTATGTTGTTAATCAATGTTGATATACTTCTTGGGTGCTAAATAGGCTTATAGTATTTCTGCTTTTAGAATAAATCCTTTTTGAACTCATCCTCCAATTCAATCGCACTGACTTAGTCACATGTTATATTCATGACATGTTTAATCTCTGAATGTGAATATTTGCTTGTGGTGTATATTAAAATATATGAAAAATTTAGATTTTATCCCTGTTTGTAAGAAAAAATAATTTTGCAGATAGTTTTATACATAAAAATAATTATGTTTTCTGACATAATTTTCTTACTTGCGTAGATAAAAATTATGCACTACAGCACGAAACAGTTCTTAGTATTGTATTTTTTATTGGGGGATAAATGATTTCGTCTTTTTGTAGCCTTATTGAAAGGCACTTTTTGTTCCTGGCTGTCTTGTTGAGTGCAATTGCTTTCATTGATCCATCCCTTTTTATCTGGCTTAAGCCTCATATAGCCCTTTGTCTTGGTCTTATTATGTTTGGCATGGGACTAACTCTTGAGTTCAAAGACTTTGTGGTTGCCATAAGAAATTATAAGGCTGTAGGATTAGGGATTCTTTTACAATACACAGTTATGCCATTACTCGCAGTTCTTTTATCGTCAGTTCTGGGACTGCCACAGGAAGCGATGATCGGCATGGTAGTCATCGGGGCATGCCCTGGGGGGACTGCATCAAATGTGATTGCTCATCTGGCTAAAGCTAATGTTGCTCTTTCCGTAACGATGACGCTCATTTCAACTCTTCTGGCTCCAATTCTTACTCCTGCAATCATTTATGTTGTTTTAAATCAGCAGATTGATATTCCTTTTTTGCCGATGGTTAAATCCGTCTTTTGGATTGTTATTTTTCCACTTGTTGATGGACTTGTTTTGAGGCGTCTTTTGCGCAGTAAACTTGATCCAGTCATTCATATTTTTCCGACAGTTTCCATCTTGGTCATTGCTCTGCTCATTGCGTGTATAATCGGACTTAATCACGATATGCTCGCAACATTTCCGATGCTCGTTTTTGCAGCTGTTGCCCTGCACAATCTGGGGGGGCTACTGGCTGGATATGGTGTTGGTAAAGTAGCTGGTCTTCCACGAAAAGACTGTCTTACTTTGGCTATTGAGGTCGGCATGCAAAATTCTGGTTTAGGAGTTGCCCTGGCAACTAAATATTTCAGCGTAGCCAGTGCATTGCCGGGCGCTTTGTTTAGTCTTTGGCATAATATATCAGGAGTATTTCTCGCTAACCGAAGCCGAATAGCTCCAGATGAAAAGTAATCTTTTTTTGAAAGTGATCTTTTGAAAACTTGATTTTTCTGAGTAGAAGTTTTTCTTTAGCCTATAAAAAGTAAGCTTGCTATGCTTATCTCCTTAGTCATTTGATATATGAGTTGTTTTGTCCCCTCCGGCTTTGCTTGAGGGGACTTTTTTTAATTTTGTTTTTAAGTAATAATCAAATGCTAAGTTGTATATTGCGGGGGATTAGATGAGTAAATTTGATAGAATTGTTGATGATGGTCTTAAACATGTTCTGCCTCTATTTGAGGATCATCCTGAAGTTATAAAGTTTCTTCGGGATATGAGTTTTGCTGTTTGCGCTGACTTAAATGGAATCACTCCGGAAGATAATCTTTTCCCGCGGCAATTAGTGGAGAAGGGGATTCGCTTATTTGAGGCTAATTTTGATGCAATCTTACAGCAGGTAAAGATCTTAGATCCTGACTTTGAGTTGGCTTGTTCTTCAGGATGTTCGTACTGTTGCTCTTCGCACATATCTCTAATGCCTCATGAAGCATTTAATATTGCCCTGTATTTGGCACAGAATTGCGACGAATCTGAATTCACCAGATATACTGAGAAATGCATAGAAGCTGCTGCACCGTTGGAAATAAAATCTTTGAAGTCCTTTGTTAAAGATTATTTTAGTCCATGCCCGTTCTTACATGAAAACAGGTGCTCAATTTATGATGTACGTCCAATTGTTTGTCGAAACTGGATTTCGAGTGATCTTAATGCCTGTGTAAAGAGTCACGAGGGCCAAAATAAAGTGGTGGTCCCTCAAAATGCTATGGTTATGGTGCAGAAAGATTTGATTTTTACAGGGCAGCGGGCATATCTGAAAAAATATGGAATAAACGGTAACTTAGGGTCGTTCCTACCGCTTTTATCGCTGATTATGATTGATTTCGAGGGGACATATAAAAGATGGCTTTCAGGAGAAGTTCTGCAAGGGCAGATAGATTGATATTTATTTTACTGTAATGAAACAGCCCGATTCATGATGCGTGGCACACCAGATCGGGCTGTTTTATTTAATAAAAATTAGCTGTATATTTTATATCAATTGTTAAAATATTGGACAAATAATCCAGTTTAGATGCAAATCTGAGCTTGGCAGATGAATGGACTGGTGTTGTTTTATGGAAGTTTAAGCTCGCCTCTACTGATCATTTCTTCGATTTGACCAACATCTTTGTCTCCGCGCCCAGAGAGGTTCACGACAATAATCTTTTCTTTGTCGAGAGTGGGGGCGAGTTTCATAGCATATGCCAGTGCATGTGAAGATTCCAGTGCGGGAATAATCCCTTCAGTCTGAGAAAGTTTGAAGAACGCATCAGTTGCTTCTTTGTCGGAAGCATGAACATACTCCGCTCTTCCCAGATCTTTCAGGTGGGAATGCTCTGGCCCTACGCTAGGATAGTCAAGTCCTGCGGAAATTGAGTAAACAGGTGCAGGATCACCGTTATTGTCTTTAAGCATGTATGAGTTGAAGCCATGCATAATACCAGGTTCACCAAGGCAGAGTGTCGCCGCGTGGTCTCCATCTTTAAGACTGCGTCCAGATGGTTCAACTCCTACAAGTTTGACTTCTTTGTCATCAACAAAGTCAGAAAAAAGTCCAATGGCATTTGATCCGCCACCGACACAGGCAATGCAGAAATCAGGTAGACGGCCTTCGTCTTCAAGACATTGTTCTTTTGCTTCTTTGCCGATGACAGACTGAAATGTCCGGACCATGATAGGATATGGATGAGGTCCAACAGCAGAACCAAGAAGGTAGAATGTGTCATCAGCCTCCTGTACCCACGCTGCAAGGGCTTCATCTACCGCTTCTTTAAGCGTTTTTTGGCCGGATTTGGCAGCAACAACTTCTGCTCCCATCATTCGCATACGGAAAACATTAAGTTTCTGCCTTTCAACGTCAACTTCACCCATATAGACTGTACATTTCATCCCCATTAGGGCTGCTGTTGCTGCTGTGGCAACACCATGCTGTCCGGCACCGGTTTCAGCAATAATTTTCTTTTTCCCCATACGTTTAGCAAGCAGAATCTGACCAATGGTATTGTTAACTTTATGTGCGCCAAGGTGGTTAAGGTCCTCTCGTTTGAGGTAAATCTTTGCACCGCCGAGTTCTTCGGTCAGGTTTGAACATAAGTAAAGCGGAGTTGGACGTCCTGAATACTTTGTGAGGTAGTATTGAAATTCTTGGATAAAATCGGGATCATCTTTATATTTTTCAAATGTTGCAGACAGCTCGTTCAGGATTGGAAGAAGCTGTTCAGGGACATACTGTCCACCGTATTCACCGAAAAAACCATTAGCATCAATAGTTACGTTGTTACTCATTTTCTCTCTCCTGAATGTCTGTTTTTACGACAGTGAACCGCGGGCAATAAAAAAACCGCGATCAGTTTTCACTGTCGCGGTTTCTATTAAATTTAGTTTATTACTATACGCTTTTAAAACGTAACCAACCGCGACGCATTAGCTGCGCCACCACCAAGAATAAAGTGCAAGATTGGAATAAGTTACGTTCATGATGGATATTTCTTTACGTCGACTATTGCTAAATGTCAACTTAAGGTAAGGAACATAGATGAAATATTTATGCTGACTTGGCAATCTGTATACAGCTACTTAAGTAACTGGATTGAATATTTAAGTTGAATAGCTAAATAGAGATAATTCTTTTGCTTCTATTAAAATTATTATATGAAAGAATAAGCTATAGATATAAAAGGAGAAATATATGGAATTCTTTTTGGATACAGCAAATGTGGATGAAATAAAAGCAGCTCAGGCTCAGGGGGTGATGGATGGAGTTACGACTAATCCAACTCTTCTTTCACGCGAGGGAGGTGATTGGAAAGCACAGGCCTCTGAAATATGTAAAATAGTTGAAGGGCCGGTAAGCCTTGAAGTCGTGGGGGCGACAGCAGATGAAATGATCCGTGAGGCTGAGGCCCTTTCTGCCTTCGGTGAAAATGTTGTGATCAAAGTGCCGATGACTTCTGAAGGGTTAGTGGCAACAAAGGTATTGTATAAAAAAGGGCTGAAGACCAATGTTACATTGGTCTTTTCTCCCTTGCAGGCTCTTTTGGCAGCTAAAGCCGGAGCAACATATGTGAGTCCATTTGTTGGGCGGCTTGACGGAATCTCTCATGATGGAATGGAACTGATTAAGCAGATTCGTACAATTTTTGATAATTATGATTTTCCTACCAAAATTTTGGTTGCATCTATCCGCAATCCTCTGCATGTACTGGATTCTGCTCTTATAGGAGCTGATGTGGCAACTATTCCGTATAAAGTAATATGTGAACTTGCCAAGCACCCACTTACTGACAAAGGACTTGAGCAGTTCAATGTTGATTGGGAAAAGCTTACCAAGTAAGTTTTTGTGCGCTAAATATGCAGCATATCTAAAACCGGATATCAATTTAATGATATCCGGTTTTAAATAATTCAGTGTGTTTACAGAAACAATTGATGGTTGTATTTAATTCTCTGATATATTTTGAAATAACATTTTAACGATGCCCATATAAATAGTATTGGAGTTAATTTATGTCTTGTCCCAAATTGAAACTTATTTGTTTTTCACCCACCAGAACAACTAGAAAAGTTCTGGGTGCAATTGCTGAAGGAGTTAAGGCAGATAGTGTCGAGATTATTGATGTAAGTCGTATTGACAGGGTGCCTGCAAGTTATGGCTGTAATGATGATGATCTGGTGATAATCGGGGTTCCTGTATATTCTGGACGGGTTCCGGTTGTTGCGTTGGAAAGATTTTCTGCACTCAAAGCTTCTGGAACACCTGTTGTTCCTGTAGTTGTATATGGAAACAGAGAATATGATGACGCACTTCTTGAATTAGTCGATATGACCATAGAAGCTGGCTTTAAACCCGTGGCAGCCGCAGCATTTATAGGTGAACATTCCTTCTCTACTGATAAATATCCGATTGCGGTAAACAGACCTGACTCAGTTGATCTGAATAAAGCTAGAGAATTTGGTGAGTGTCTGAGAGATAAGTTTGCTATGGGAGAGTTCAGTAAGCCCCGCACTATAAGTGTTCCAGGAAATGCCAATTATAAAGAACGTCAGCCTAAGATGTCTGCTGCTCCTGTTTCTTCAGACAGTTGTCTTTTATGCGGCTCCTGTGAACGCATTTGTCCCAGTGGTGCAATTACTGTAAGCGCCCAAGTTGAAACTGATCCTGAAAAATGTATTTTTTGCTGTGCCTGCGTAAAAGTCTGTGCTTCAGGTGCTAGAATATTACAGGTTCCCAGAATGATAGAAATTTCTAAGTGGCTTGCCGATAACTGCAAAGAACGTAAGGTCCCTGAAATATTCATCTAAAGTTTTATCTGTATGTTTAACTAATACAGTAAGAAACTGCTACATTTTACTCCCCATGCTAATTGGCTTTGTCATTATTACTTAATGCAAGATCAATTAGTATGGTGGATTTTTTTATTCTCTCAGATAGTGAGCCCGTTATTGAGTGAAAAGAATATTTTCTGAATTGTAATTCTTTAATGAACATTTTCTGCATATAATTACGATTTTCAGGCATGTCCCGTTGTCCATCTGCACTCCATTTGACGTCAATATCACAGAGCAGATAAATACTTTTGCTGCGTTTTAGCAGTTGTGATTCAAACCAATCAGGGCGGCTGCCGAAGTAATATTTTGTGTAGACTATTGAAGAGATGATATCAGTATCACAGATGATAGGGTTATCACCTCTTTTCTCTGCTTCATTTTCAAGCTCAAGTTGTGCTGATGCAATGGGAATGGCATCGCTGATACTTAGACTACCTTGTTTTATTTCAAAATATTCGCGCAGATATTCCGGTACAAATTTGACCTTATAGTGTTCAGCCAGCTTTGCAGCTAGTGTCGTTTTGCCAGTACATTCGGAACCGATCAGGACTATACGGGTTGACACAATTTTACTCTCTCTGCCTGATATGATTTCAGCCATTGCATATAACCGATAACAGCCATGATGGTATATACGGCCATCAATCCACTGTAGCCCGTCCATCCTTTTAAGTGATATATTCCGATATACATTACATCGGCTATAATCCAGAGAATCCAGTTTTCAATATATTTTTTAGCAAGTAGATATTGAGCAATCAGTGAGAGAACGGTGGTCAAAGCATCCCACCACGGATAGGAAGCGTGAAGATAGTGTTCTGCTGCGTATCCGGCAGGGAGGAAGGCAATCAATCCCATTCCGGTTAACTTAAGTGCCATTTTAGCACTCAATCTTTGAACTTTCAGCGGTTCGCTGTCTGTTCCTCCGCGAAGCCATTGATACCAGCCATAAAAGCCTAATACTACATATATAAATTGCAAAAAAGCATCAGAATACAGTTTGCCCTGAAAGACAATTGTCATCCATATTCCGACACTTATGATTCCAAAAGGCCAGCAAAGAGAATTCTGACGTACGCTTAAAACAATATATATGAGACCTGTAGCAATGGATATTTGTTCACCAAGCCCCATTGAAGAAATAAAGTTTATGATAAAGTTGAGTATGTCCATATCGCAGTCCTATGTTGAGTATAGTGTATGTTCAATATGAGTTTATGTTTGATCATGAGTTAGTATCACGTTGCTTCGATTTACTGCTTGTTCAAGTCTCCGCGTGGAAAAGTTATAGTGAAACATGCGCCAAGTCCTTTTCTGGAAGATGCGCTGATATTTCCGTTGTAATCTTTAATAATCCCATATGAGATTGACAGTCCCAATCCTGTCCCTTTTCCTACATCCTTGGTCGTGAAGAACGGTTCAAATAG
Organism: Maridesulfovibrio zosterae DSM 11974; assembly: GCF_000425265.1. Taxonomy (NCBI): domain Bacteria; kingdom Pseudomonadati; phylum Thermodesulfobacteriota; class Desulfovibrionia; order Desulfovibrionales; family Desulfovibrionaceae; genus Maridesulfovibrio; species Maridesulfovibrio zosterae. The sequence goes on along the minus strand of NZ_AUDC01000011.1, from coordinate 526,442 downwards.
TCTTCCCTTAATTTGTTCAGGAATACCAGGCCCTGTGTCACATATGTCTATTATGACATTTTCATCTGTATATGTTGTTGAGATATAAATCTTCTTGTCATCGGCCAGCGGAACTTTATTTGACCAGTGTTCTTCTATGGCGTCACGAGCATTGATGAGCAGGTTGATGACTACCTGCTCGAGTCTATTGGAATCTGCCATAATGATAGGTACGTGGCTGTTTAAATCCCATTCAACGGTGATGTTGCGGACCCTGAGTTGTCTGCTGAAAAATTCGAAACCGCGCCTAAGCACATCGTTAATCTGAACGGGCATCGTTTTTAGATCTGACTTGCGTCCAAATTCACGCATATGGGTAATTATTTTACTGGCTCTATCGACATGAGAATTTATACCATCAGCCATTTCTGTGAGTATTTCAGGATCAATATACTGTTCGCGGGATACTTTGCGCATCATGAGATTACTGATAGTTTTGAGTATTGATAGCGGCTGATTAAGTTCATGCGCTACTCCTGATGCCATCTCTCCCAGGGTACTCATTTTGCTGGCCTGAATAAGTTGTTGCTCTGCCTTGAGCTTCTGAGTCACATCACTGCAGGTGACGATAAGTGTTTTTGTGCCATTGAATTCAGCCGGTGAGATTCGAAGTACTGCATAGATGGGGCTGCCGGATTTTTGTAACTGGGAACAGGGCCCGATCTCTGCTTTAATTTTGAGAAGATGTTCATAGTCCGGGCGCTCTTCTTCTTTAAAGAACAATAGAAAAGAATGTCCGACAACTTCTTTAAATGTATATCCGTATATTTCTTCAACAGGATCATTGCAGTTGAGGATATTCAGAGTGTCGGCATCCAGTACAAATACTGCCCCCGGAATAGAGTTGAAAATGGCATGGTATCGTTGTTCAGAAGCAGCAAGCCTCTCTTCCAGTTCTTTTCTTCTAGTGATGTCAATCATCATTTCCATAGCGGCAACAATCTTTCCGTTACGGTCTTTGATTGGTGACGTGTACACAATCCAGTGGATATTTTTACCTGTTTTAGATCGGCCTGATTCTTCACTCATATGAGGAGTCAGATCAAAGAACGTTCTTTCAACAGGGCACTCTGTACACTTGGTATTACGGTCCTTATTAATCTGGTAGCATTGTCTGCCACGAGGTTTGCCGAAATGTTTTTCGTAAGCTTTGTTATGCCTGATTACCCTGAAATTAAGGTCAACAACACTTACCAGACAAGGAACATTCTCAAAAAGATCCCGGTACTCTTCCTTTTGCTCTATGAGTGCCTTATGTTTTTCCTGAACTTGCCTGCCCATCATGTTGAATGCATCTGACAAGGTTCCGATCTCGTCAGTCTGATCAAGCTGTACTTCAACAAAATCTTTTGCAGAACCTACATTTTTGGTTGCTTTGATAAGCTTACGTATAGGCTTGAATATGAAATTATAGGCATAAATAAATAATGCCGCAAAGGTTGCAAAAAAAACTACAAGAGCAATTCCGAAATTAGCCCGTTCGAATGTGTATAGAATGGCATTCTTTTTTTCTGTTGAAATTTCAAGATCAAGCAGTCCGAGCAGTCTTTCGTCTTTTGAATGGACATGACATGGCCCTGGGGAACATCCTTCCGAGTTCGGAATAGGAGTCATGATTCCCATAATCCTTTTTCCGTTCATAGTTTTGGTTCTGCTACGCTGCTGCAGGCTCATTTTGTCTGGAGGAGGAGTGGTTTGATGACATTTCCAGCATGGAGGACTTTGCATATCTATTATGTTGTTAATCTCTTTCGGGTCATTTGAATAAATAATACGTCCTTTTTTATTAATGACCCTTATAGATTTTATATCACCCTGCCTGCTGATGTTGTTTATATCATTTTGAATAAAATCTTTGGAATCCAGCATCATGGCATGATGCAGACTGAGCAGCACAGTGTCAGACAGCATTGCAATATCAGAGAGAACATTTTCTGTAACATTTTTTTTAAAGAAGATGATGTTAAAACTTGTCCACAGAATAACACTGAGCAATAGTGCAACACCTCCGCTGAGGATCATTTTCATGATCAAACTATGACGGATTTTTTTGAGCAAGATTGCCTCCGAAGGCTGAAAAAAAGGTATATGATTTTTTATAAACGTTATTTTGAAGATTCAGACTCATTTACCATTTGGAAGTAACCTTTACTTTCAGGCTTATGGTGTGGAGTATATGGACCGTAGATTCTTTGAAAGCCTGAGTAGACTTTCTATAGTGATTATTCTTTTCTATCCATGGGACAAAGTCTTGCATCTTTGATCAGATCGGCCAAAGTATATGAATCTAGCATTTTGTACATTGCACGGTTGGCATCATCCCAAATAGAGCGGCGAAGACATACTGCAGCGCGAGGACAAGTCGTAACATCCCCTTCACAGTCAAGTACGGTTTCATCTCCTTCTAATGCCTGTGTGAGTCTGCCAAGAGAAATTTCGTCAGGTTCCATTGTGAGTATGTTGCCGCCATTCGGGCCGCGCTTACCTATAATATATCCGGATTCTTTAAGGATTTTAAGGATTTTTTCAAGGTACTTAAGAGAAATCTCTTCCCTACGGGCTGAATCTTTACTGGGGACGGGACCATTTGCGGAGTGCAGGGCAATATCAAGTAGCAGTCTTGTTCCGTATCTGGATCTGGTAGTCAGTTTCATGGAGTTTTCTCAGTTTGTTTGAGATTAACGTAATTGTTTTAATTGATAATGACTTTAGATCAGAATTCGGAATTAATCAAAACGAGCAAATTTCCTACTTAAAAAGACTATTATTGCCTATGGCATGGATCAATGGACTGCAGCTTTGCAGGATTGGCTTTACGCGGCAGGGTAATGGTAAAAGTTGTGCCATGCCCAACTTCAGATTGAACGTTAATTTTTCCACCATGTTGTTCTATTGTCTGGTTGGATATGAAAAGACCTATTCCAGTTCCACGTTTTCCTTTAGAGGAAAAAAAGAGAGTGAATATTTTTTCTCTAGTTTCCTGGTCCATTCCTGATCCATTATCGCTGATGGTAATAATAACCTTGTTGCCATCGTCATGAGCTGAGATTTTGATCTGGTGTTCTTTGTCAGGAATAGACATTTCACAGGCATCTACAGCATTTTCCAGGAAATTAACCAGTGCTGCTGACATGGAGCTGGAGTCTATTTCAATGGTCCCTAATTCTTCTGGAATATCTATTGTGTAGTTAACATTTGTTGCAGCAGCTTTTGGGACTAAGAGGGCTGCAGTATCATTTAGAAAATGCCCTGCACGTACTTCTTCTACTTCAATTTCACGTGATTTGGCGTAATAAAGTATATCCAAGACCATCTTTTTTACTCGGCCGACAACATCTTTTAAAACCTTACTGGCTTCTTCCACCCGTTCATTATCTTGTTTTCTAAGACCTGACTCAAGGCGGTAAATACCTCCATCCAACGCTGTGAGCATTCCCTTAACTCCGTGTGACATGGAGCCGAGCATAAAACCAAGAGACGTGAGATGATCCTGCAGGCGGCGTATTTCTGTGATATCAGTAGACATTTCCATGACCTGCTTGATTTCGCCATAAGCATTGCGAATAGGCGCAGACCAGACCAGCATATTTTTTTGCTCTCCAGTCTTTGTTGTGACTACTGTTTCCATCTGGTGTGCTTCACCATCTTTGAAAGAGCGTTGCACCGGACACTCTTCACAAGGTGTATCCCTGTGTTTGTACGCAGAGTAGCATGACAGCCCAAGAGGTTCATCAAAGTCTTCTTTGAAACGGCGGTTTACTTCAGAAATAGAGTAGTCATTGTTCTGAACAGAAATATAGCAGGGAGCTTCATCAAACAGGCGTTGAAATTTATACTGTGTTTCGAGTAGCTCATCATTAAGTCGCTTAAGCTCTGTCATGTCCACTGAAATGTCCAGAACAAGCTCAATGTCGCCGTTTTTGTTTGGCAGTGGGGCAGTATAAACAGTAACAGGGATTTCTTCTCCATCTTTGCCTATGAACGTCTCTTTGCTACGCTGACCTTTACCTGTAGCAAAAGTCTGCTGCACAGGACATGCATTACCTGCGGAGTTACGGTCAGAGTATATATCAAAACTGTTCATGCCCACAACATCACCGAGGCGTTCTTTAAGAAGTTTGTTGGTGGCTACAATCTCGAGATATCTGGTGTGGATCGATACAAGACATGGCAATTCATTAAAGAGACCACTTCCGGTCTCAACTTCATCAGCTGCACTGGCTAAGGCAGAGCTTAAACCTTCAACAACCTGACAAGCTGCATTCTGGCGTTCAAGTTCAACAATCCTCTGAGTTTTTTCTTCAACCAGCTTTTCAAGATTCTCGGTGTATTCTCTAATCTGGTCTTTCATCTCGATTTTTTCTATGACCCTTTTAAGAGAAATTTCGAGAACTTCATCATTGACTGGCTTAGTAATAAAATCTGCGGCTTCGAATTTAAGGGATTCAATGGCCAGGTCAAGGTCTCCGTGGCCGGTGAGCATGATGACTTCAATGTGAGAATAGTCTGATTTGACGGCTTTGAGCAGATCAATTCCGTCCATACGCGGCATTTTTATATCAGTAAGAATTATGTCCGGTTGAAATGACACAAGAAGTTCGAGAGCAGCCTTTCCGTTCTCAGCTGATTCAACAGTATACCCAAGATCCATCAAGGTGAGACCTAGGAAGCGTCTTATTCCTTCCTCATCGTCAACCAGCATCAACTTCTTGTTACTCATCCTGCTCCCCCGGAACGCATGACCCACATCCGGTTTATAACCGGTAATAGAAAAATACGACAGCGCGATATTTGTTCTCGACTAGTCGTGTTGATCTAATGCTTTTTTTACTATTTCAATGACTTCTGTTGGATCAAAAGGCTTTTTTATTGTGGCGACAGCCCGTTTGATGGCCATATGAATACCAGGCAATCCACTGATAACAATAACCGGGATATCAGAAAATTGTTCTTCCTGAGTCAGTCTCCTATAGAATCTAGGACCCCATTCATGAGGCATTTCCAGATCCAGAGTAATCAGATCAGGTTTTTCAGCCATTGCCACATCATAGGCAGAAATTCCATCAGAAGCTCTGCATGTAAGATACCCGTGATCTTCAAAAACATTTACCAGATAGTCCACGATGTAGGGATCGTCATCCACAACCATTATTTTTTTTGGCATAAAGTTACCTTTGTAATGATTTTAGCAGGTTAGGATAACCTGTGGAGAGAAGACTACACCGTACATCTGCATTCTTACAAGTTAAAAAAATCGGCAGCCCAGTGAAGCCTCACTAAACTGCCGATATGTATTCCCGAGCTAGCCGATTGTTTCTTTGACAATCTTGATAAGCTCTTCTGCATCGAAGGGCTTGGTCAACGTAGCTATTGCTTTGGGAATAGCGTATTTATTTGCCTGAAGGCCACTGATCACTATCACCGGTGTTCTTTTCAGCTCATCATTCTGGCTGAGTTTCCGGTAAAAACGTGGCCCCCACTCGCCCGGCATCTCCAGATCTAACGTAATCAGATCCGGCTTTTCGCTTTCAACAATATCCATAGCAACAGAGCCATCTTCAGCCATTACGGTTTCATAACCGTTATCAGTAAAAAGATCGCCAAGGTATGAACGGATATCCTGATCATCATCTATAATTAAAATCTTCTTGGACATAATAACTCCTCCTGTGAATCTCTACCCTTTTAATGTCCGGCAACAGATTTTGTCCTGTTGCCGGAACCAATGGATTAATTTCGATTCAGTTATTAAACCTAAACCTTATCGGGTTTGCTGACGCTTACCACAGGGCAGTTTGCCCTGAGGATGACCTGCTCAACAGTTGAGCCGATACGTGCTCTTTCCGGATCAAGCTCACTCGTGTGATGTGCAAGACAAATAAGGTCTATGCTTTTTTCACGTGCGAGTTTGACGAGTTCGACGTAGGGAGTTCCTTCCCATACTTCGATGTCATAGTTTTTGAAATCACCCATGAGCGGTACGTATGTTTCACGGGTGCGCTTGCGGGCTACGAGGAGATTTTCCTCGATTTCATTTTGGTCCAGAACCTTGCCGCTGATATCCAGGGCATGGAAGATAGTCAGGTCGCAGTCGAGTTCACGGGCTGTGGACAAAGCGAATTTAAATGCACTTTCAGCCTGTTTTGAGAAGTCAGTACCAAATAGTATATTTGAGAACCCACCCCAGTATGAAGCAGATTCACGGTGAACAGAAAGAACCGGGCAGCGAGCTGCTTTTGCTACTTTCTGCAGAGTGCTACCGGGGTAGCCTTTATGGAAGGTCACGTTCTCACCTGAGCTTGCAGCCATAATGATGAGATCGGAGTCTTCTTTGCGTGCTTCGCGAAGTACTTCACGAGAGGGCACACCTGTTTTCAGAACGATCTTAGCGTTGTCAGCTCCTGCAAACTGCTTGGCGAAAGTGGTCTTGAGCTCTTCTTCAACCCAAGAGAGATACTCGTCATCTATCTCAACTTCTTCGCCTGTACGTACGTCATTGACAACATGTGAGAATGCCTTTGTGGGCACACCTACAACATGGAAGATCGTAACTTCAGAGCCATAGCGCTTTGCCATGTCAAAAGCTACACGGGCAGCACCAAAACTTGCCGGCGAGCCGGTGGTAGCCAATAGGATTTTTTTAAACATGTGACACCTCATTCGTTGCGGACAATATTAGATAAACACCTGACAATTAATCATGTGTTACTACCACTCTACGCGCATACCCTCGGGAATATCGAGCATTCCGATGATCAGAGGTTTGAGGAATGACCAGCGGATGCCGATTTCATATTCTTCCTCAAGGTCACGAATAGCATCCCAGCAGTTATGGCAGGGCGCAATTACAAGCTTGCAGCCAGTATCAAGAATCTGATCCATTTTTTTACGGAGGGCAACGTTACGCTGTTCGCGGAAACGTCCGATTCCGTTGAATCCGCCACCGCCGCCGCAACAGTAGTTGTGCTCTTTATTTGGTGCCATCTCAACGAAGTACCCAGGCTCAACGATGTAACTTATAATTTCGCGGGTAACGTCTTTAAGACCTTGGTTGCGAACATAGTTACATGAGTCCTGAAGGGTTACAGGCTCTTTAATCCTTTTAGCGGGATCAATTTTAAGCTTGCCTTCGCGAAGAGCTTCTGCCAGCCATTCAACATAATGAATGTAGGGTTTGGGAGGAAGTCCATCAGGACGTCCGGCCCAGTAAGGACCTTCAATTACGGTTGCTCTGTGAGCATGACCGCATTCTGTTCCTGTTACCCTTGCGGGATTCAGTCTTTCAATGGCGCTGTATACGTGGTTAACATTGTCTTTGCAGCATTCCCAGTCTCCGGCAAACATGGAAAGTGAGGTCTGCTCCCATCCTTCAGATGGAACAGTCCAGTTCACTCCGGCTACGTGGAAAAGAATTGCAGCTTCAGCAAGGTCTTCCGGGTAATGTTTCGGCTCACGTGCGTTGCAGGTGTACATGATGTCTGCGTCTTGCTTGTCCACCGGAATAGTAAGCCCCGGCCATTCTTCTTCGGTCTCTTCAGCCATCCACTCACATGTTTCAACCCAGTCTTCAGTGGTGACGTCCATCTGAGCACGGTATACGCGGTGCATACCGGAGCCGATTTTGAGTTCCCATGGTACAAATCCCTGAGAGTAAAGAAGACCACGCAGATAAGAGAACATTACGCCCATGTCGATACCGTGGGGGCAGTACATGCCACAACGGTTGCAACAGGTGCATTGTGACCACGCAACTTCCATGCAATGACGCATGAATTCGTTGCTCACCTTGCCTTTTTTCTTAACGATATGACCCAGTGTTGACTGGATTTTATATGATGGAACCTGTTCAGGAATCCTGTCATTTACCTGATATAGAAAACAGCTTTCCGCACACATTCCGCAGTGTGCGCAAATTTCCAGCCAGGTTTTTGTTCTGGATTTCATTGTCTTCTGGATAGTTGACCAAAGTAGATCTGTATCTACATCCAGTTCTTCCATTTCAGCATAATATTGTATGCCGCTCTTATCTGCGAGAGTCAGTTTAAGCTGCTCGTCAGTCTTGATTGGCTGTCTATTACAAAGCTTACCTTGAGGCATTTTGCTTCTCCTCTATGTGGCTGATTAATCTGTTCCTGCTACCAGGAGAAGGTGGAGCCTTTCATGCCGCCACGTTTAATACCGTAATCCATTCCGAGCTGAGCACGGGAACAGAAAAACAATACACAGTGGCTGAGCTTGGTGAAAGGCAGGCACAAGAGCCAGATTTCGCCAGTGATGATATGGGCCAACAACCAGAACTGATAGTCTCCACCCTGATATCGAGCAATAAGCCCGGTAACAAATGGTGCTACAGTGATCACCAGCAGCAGATAGTCATATGCTGTGGTAAGGATTCTGACTTCCGGAAATGCAATACGGCGCAGGACCATAAATAGTCCGGCAACAATGACAGTCCATGAAAGAATGTCAGCGATACATGCAGGAAGTTGTGGCAGGCTGAATCCCAGATTTTCCTGCAGCATTACGTTATGTGCTGTAAGGAGTATCGGGGTTAAAAGCAGTCCTATGTGGAATGCAAAGAATATAAGAGTAAAGCCGGGGCGAATCCTCCAGGCGCGTGCGCCAACAGGATTAAGCCAGCTGATAATTGAATTAAATGCACCTTTCAGTCCGTAGGACAGATGGGGGCGGTATGCAACGCGGTCAAGCTGCTGGCTGAGGCCCTTAAAGTAGAGCACTACTCTAACCAGCAAGCCGCCGAAGCTGATTGCGAAAACCAGCCAAAGCAAAGGACCTGTCAGAAGTTCGTACATTATAGTTTCTCCTCGAGTTCCGGCTAGTGGTGGTTGCCGTACGTCTTTTTGTTTTCGTCCCGTTTAGCCTTTCCACCCATGAGGAACTGCCAGAACAATGTGACGCCAACCAGTGCTCCGCCCATGAACAAATATACTATACCTTTAGTGAAGGTGTAATATTCTTGTAAGTTATGCGCTTCCATTTGATTTCTCCTTAAGCGGCTTAGTGGTCGCTTTTGTAATCAGGGTGCTCAAAGAAAATGGGCATCCGGGTGGTAATGAAACGGAAAACTACAACTCCGATAGTGACCACGAATACGGATATACCTATCTCCATCATGCTGGGAAAATAGCGCTCGGAAGAGGGCAGGTGGTAGTTGAACGCAATAAGGGAAACATTGAATCTGTTGAAGACAATGCCGAGCACAGTAATGATAGCAGCCTTCTTGATCAGACCAAGGTTCTTGTCGCGTACACCGACAGCATAGAGAAAGCATGGCAGTGCAACAAAACCGAGCATCTCAGTCATATACAGAAGTCCGTAACCTGATGTGAGGTAATGCCAGTTGTTGTCGTATGCCAGACCAATCATCTTAATGAAGAAGTATCCAAAGAGAACCAGAGATGTGGCTTTACCGAATCCGAGGACAACTCCATCGTGATGTTTGAGGTATTCTTCATCCATCATATGATGCATCTTTTTATGAGAGAGAGTTCCTTCGAAGATGACCATGGACATACCAGCAGCAATACTTGAAACAAAAAAGTAAAGCGGCATATATGGTGAGTACCACAGGGGATGAAGTTTAGACGGTGCAATTGTGTACAGTGCTCCGAGAGAAGACTGGTGCAGAGTAGACAGGACAACACCAAAGATAGTCAGAGCAAGAGTCAGTTTTACGACTACTTTTCTGACCTTCTTCCATCCAAGCCATTCAAACATGGCCGGTGTGAACTCAATAAAGAGTACTGTCAGGTACAGCATAACGCACAGACCCACTTCAAAAAGAAGGGACGTAGTGCCCTGCTGGTAGAATATAGGGTATGGCAGTCTCCATGGCCGTCCAAGGTCGTATTGCAATGCAAAAACAACCAAGGCGTAGCCGAGGAATGCTGTCAGGATTGCCGGACGTACAGCGGAGTGAAAACGCTTGAGTCCGAAGATATAGCAGGCTGCGGAAGTTGTATATCCACCGGCTGCGAGAGCAACACCGCAGAGCAGGTCAAATCCGATCCAGATGCCCCATGGGTTGTTGTTATCAAGATTGGTTACAGAGCCGATACCTTGCGTGAACCTGATCACGGTAATGATCAGACCAACAATGATGATCGCACCTGCTACCAGATTGAAGGTGCTAAAGGCCGATTTAGGACCGTTATTCGCCGGGGTGGACATTAGGATTCCTCCTTCTCGCTGTTTTCTTCCTGCTCTTCTTTAGGAGCAAGGGCTTCTTCTACAGCTTTCTTGACCTCAACTTCGATCTGGCGCTTATTGGCAACATCTGCCTTTTTAAGAGCTTCGGAGAGAGTCTTTTCAGCTTCCGCGCTTGCTCTTGCAATTGCGTTGTCCACTGCTTCTTTACGTTCTTCATCAGCTACCTTGCTGTTACGCTGGGTCACAGCGTAAATTCCGCCGAGAAGGACAGGCCAGAGACCAGCAACCATAGGAACGGCTGCCAGTGCGCCTGCAGTCAATTCTGGTGCTGATTTGGTGCCGAGGTCCTCGCGCATGCCTATTTCATTGAAAGGCACACCGGAAAGGTACATCCAGCTGGTTCCACCCATTTCGTTTTCACCGTAAAGATGGTCAATATAACGGTCTGGATTACGTCTGATGCGTTGACGGGCTATTTTAATAAGTTCGTCCCTTTCTCCGAATACCAGTGCTTCTTTTGGGCAACCTTCAACACAGCCGGGCAGTTTGCCTTCAGCCAGTCTGGGAGCACACATAGTGCACTTCATTACTCTGGGAGTGAGGGGTTCATCATATTCGTAGGTAGGAATTTCAAAAGGACAGGCTACCATACAATAACGGCAGCCTACACAAACCGACTCATCATAAACAACAGCACCGTTGGGCAGTTTTTTGAATGCCTTTACAAAGCATGCTGATGCACATGCCGGCTCAAGACAGTGGTTACACTGAGATTTACGAAATACAGGATTTTCAGGTCCATTGTATTTGTTAACAACAGTGAACGTTTTGGCATCAGTTCTGCGTTTTGTGTCTAGCACGGACAGGTCATCAAATTTCTTCTCAGGTTCGGGAAGATTATTGACCTTGTTACATGCCGCTTCACATTTGCGGCAGCCGATGCAGCGGGTAGCGTCAAAAAGTACACCCTTACTTCCGGGATAACCTTTGAACTCCTTGCCTCCGGCTTTAGCTCCTGTGGGGAGAGCTGCTCCCACACAGGTTGCGCCCAGCACTCCGAGGAATGTTCTGCGTAGCATTTATTTGTTCTCCTTCAGGCTATCCGTTTTTATTTCTTCGCGTGACATGCGGTGCAGTCAGTTGAAGCAGGCTTTTCAAGGTTCATAGCGTCATGACAGGTCATGCACTGACCGTGATAAGCACCCTTGAGGGCCGGACGTCCGTCCTGAGTTTTAAAGGTACCGCCATGACAGCTTGCACAACTCGGAGGAGTCTTGCTTGCAGGGCTGTTGTGGTGGCAGCTTCCGCACACAGTTAGAGGTGTGCTGTGGAATGTGTCGGCCAACTTGTTACCTTTAATCTTGTCCATCATACTCATGATGATTTTGCGATGAGGCATTTTGCTGGCTTTGTATTCGTTCTCAATGACGTTGATGGTTACGAACTCAGGGATATCCTTTTCTGCAATCAGGACAGGAGATGTGGGGCGCTTCATGATCAGCGATTTAGCGATTTCAGCCTTGGCGGAGGCTTCCATCTTGACGGGGGCGCTGGAATTTGAAGCCGGACCGTTATGACAGGCCGCACAGGTTTCCTTAGACTTGATTACGTTTTTAGGCATCAGTTCGTGACATCCTGCACAGCTGGGATCTTTCTGTTTTACAGCGTGACATCCTACACAGGACCTGTTGCTGTCAGCTTTGTGCATAGCCTGATCAAGAGTAACAAAACCACCTTCTTTAGAACCACGAACGGTGTGACATGAGGAGCATGCTTTATTCATGGTTTTGTGGTGGCAGGAGCTGCATGAATCAGTAAAGTTTTCGTGGGCTTTGTGGTTGAAAGCTACAGAGGCCATTGTGCCTTTTACACTTGTATTCTCATCCACCGGAGCGGTGAGCAGAACAGCATCAGGCTGATTTCTGGGGAGGCGGGGCAGTTCTCCGCCCAGCTTTTTCAGGGTCGCAGCGTTGTCTTCTTTAATGTCAGCAGCCTTAATCTTTCCATGGCAGCCTGCACATTTTACTGGGCCTGTTTTTTCGGCTTTGACAGCTTTCATTTCAAGGTGACAGGATACACACTGACCGTGATAGGCTTCAGAAGTAGTCAGTTTAACATCACCCTCAGGTTTTGCTGTGTGACATGAACTGCAATTTTCTTCCTGTCCTTTTACGTACTCAAGTTTTTTATCAAACTTGTTATACTGATGGTGACAGGTACCACAGTTGGTGTTCTGACCTGCGTCCTTGGCGATGAGCTTGGAATCCCAGTGACGGAAGTGGAGTACATTGTCCATTCCAGCTGGAGTTCTGTCAGCGGCAAGTTCTGGGTCAGCAACGTGACAGCTGCGGCATTCACCTACTTGAGGTCCTGTTTTCCTGCCAGCCTTTGCATCTTCAGTGTGACAGCTGATACAACCGTTGTGGTAAATTTGTTTGAGATGCTCAGGGCTGCCATTTTCAAGTCTTTTAAACTTGTATGAAATGGCCCCATTGTCTTTTTGGTGACAGGCAGTACAGTCTTTTCCCTGCTCTGTCATAGCCTTTGTGTGTGTATCGTGGAGAAACACAACCGCAGGCAGTTCCAGTTTTTCCTGTGCGGCAATAGTGTCGATCATGATAAGATCAGGACGCTTATTACCTTCACCCTGCGGGGTTCCGACCATGCTTAATGCTTCCATATGGAAGCCAAGCACCCCTGCTAGGACGATCAGGATACCGGACAATCGCAATAATTTTTTTCCGTTTGCCATGATATCGATCCCCTCTCAATGCAATTGACCGTAAGCTTATGCTTAAGGACTTTGTTGCTCCGTTCAATGCAATTTTCGTTACTTCCAACAATTACTTCCTCCACGGAAAACTGCTTTCAAGAAATAACGGTAAACACGAACCGGTGCGTCTCATTCCCCATCAGTTGAGGAGGTATTAATACCTCCTTTGTTGATAGGTTTTTATACCTGCCAGTTAGGTATGTTATTAATCGAGGTTACGTCAAGGGGTGTCCGGGAAAAATTAGGACTAAAATATTGTATGATTTTGATGGTTATGTTTTTTATAGTTAGATTTGAAAGTCTTATTTTCTATTAACTAATTAATTGTAATAATTATTTAATTTAAATTGAATGGTTGGGTTTAAGGCGAGGTTTCTAAAAATGTTAAGTTAAAAAACATTCTCTCCAAGTATGATTTAGAGCTTAGTTTAATAAGATGATTAGGGGGCTGGGGACTTCATATGGATTGATTTCATGATTTGAATTTTTATAAAAATAACAAGTGTGATTATTCTGTATCTTTTAAATTTGCCCGTCTTGTATCTATTTTAGTTCAGTTAGATGTGATGAACTTCTTCCATAAAAAAGTTAAAGGAGTTTTTATGAAGACTTTAGGAATTCTTGGGGGAATGAGCTGGGAGTCTACGGTTTCGTATTACAAATTTATTAATGAAGGCGTGCGAGCACGGCTTGGTGGACTTCATTCATGTAAAATGGTCATCAACAGTGTCGATTTTGCGGGCTTTGCAGAAAATATGAAGAATAATGATTGGAATGCAATATGTGCTGATTTGATATCAGCAGCCCGAAGAACAGAAGCTGCCGGTGCAGATGCTTTGATCATTGCTACTAATACTATGCATAAAGCCGCGGAAGTTGTTCAAGCAGCAATTGATATACCGTTGCTGCATATGGCAGACGCAATTGCTGTTGGAGCAAAGAGTGCAGAAGCTACGCAATTAGGGCTGTTAGGGACTGCTTTTACTATGGAACAGGATTTTTTATCAAAGCCGCTTAACGATAAGTTTGGTCTGAAAGTCATTACTCCTCAGCGTGAAGATAGGCAGTTTGTGCATAGATCAATTTTTGATGAGTTGTGTTGCGGTAAGATTATGGATCAAACCAGAAATGGTTATGTGAAGGTCATTAATGAACTGTGCACACAAGGAGCTGAAGCAATTGTACTGGGTTGTACAGAAATTGGGCTTTTGGTGCGCCCTGAAGATGTTTCAGTACCGCTTATTGACACAGTTAAAGTTCATGTGGATTTGGCTCTTGATTATATTCTCGACTAGTCAGTGTCTTATAAGTATCAAAAACATACAGTAGAAAGCGGCTTATGAGAAATTCTCATAAGCCGTTTTCATTATGGCAGGGTAAATATGGGCACACTATTTAAGTTCAAGATAAGCTAAGTTCATGTTGGGCGTAATCTAAAATAATATGGCTTATGTTTCTTGAGTTCTTAAAAACATTTCCGGCTTAACTTTTTGCAGGAAGCTGTATGCTGATGCACAGATAAATCCTTCAATAATCATAATTGGGATGTGGCTATAGATAAGGAGTTGTGCTGCGCCGATAAAACTTTCGTCGGTGAAGGATAGTGCTAGTGCTGTGAGTATCGATGAAAGAGCAATGGAGACTGCACCGCATAGAAAAGCTCCTATACTCATGCTTAAACCTTTTTTCTTAAGTAGAGGTCTGAACAGATAAAAACATGTCACGGCTGGAAGTGCCATGGTAGTGGTATTTACACCGATGACAGTCAGACCACCAAATTGAAAAAGAACAGCTTGTAAAAGTAGTCCAACCATAATTGCCGGGAAAGCAGCCCAACCGAGCATTATTCCCATTAGGCCGCTTAGGATCAGGTGAGCGCTGGATGGTCCTATTGGAATATGGATCAAGGAGGCAATAAAAAAGACTGAGGAGAGTAATGCCACCGATACAAGTTTCTCAGAATCAAGCTTTTTGAGTCCGATTATGGTCCCTGTTGCTGCTATTACTGCGCCGCTTGCGAGTACCGGAATAGATAAGACGCCTTCAGATATATGCATATTGCAAATCCTTATTTGTTAGCAAACCTTTCTAAAAAAAGCAGGACAGTTAAGAACTATAAAATTAAATCAGGTCCTTGTCTCTGCATACTTTTTGGAAAAGTATGGCACACACTTTGCCATGTCAAGGCTTTTTGATGCGATCCATATCTGTGAAGTGGATTGCTCCACCAATGTGACTGAAAACTGACACATCTGGAATATTTATGCCTAATTATCTCTGTCAGGACTTATTAATACAGAATCTTTCGAAGCTGGCCCGCAAGTTGCTAAATTAGACGCAGGAGGAAAAATATGCATAAAAAGAAATTTTTAGAAAAGGCTATTCCTGTCATGTTTGATGTCGTCGTTTACGGTGGGTTTGCAGCGTTTATAGTAGCTGCATATATAGCTGGTCAAAATTTGATTGAAAGATTCCCCGGACCAGTGAATAAAATTGTCAGTGTGCTGCATAGTTTTCTGGCTTAGATAAATATTTATATCCTGAAAATCCTTTAGCCCAATTAAGGCTAAAGGATTTTTTGCTTTTCAGAGCCATAAGCTACTCAGTTGATTTTCACAGTGATTGACTTCATTGATATGAATGTTAATTATAAAGTATAATACTGATATTAACGTCATTGGAGATGAGTTATGCAGAACATATTTGTATATATATTGTTAGGTGTGGCAGTCGTATATCTTGGGTGGAATTGGTTTGGTAAATCAGGATCGTCTTGCAGTTGCGGTTGTGAATGTCCTATTTCAAAAGATAAGGATAAAGACTGCAATTCAGCTGGTGACTGTAACTGTGGTAATGAACAAAAGTAGTAATCTGTTTAGAAAAAATAAGTAGGTATACCGTTTTTATTGTTGAAAGTATAAGGTATTAAATTTTTATGGATATTTGAGCCGCCTTGAAAAGGGCGGTTTTTTTATTGAGGGTGTGCTTATTGGTATCTTCGCAATAATGTCTAAAAAACAATAGTTCGTGCCTGTCCGCATTTTAATGACTATTTTATACAGAGTGCTAACAGCGAGTAATATATTCATAAGAGTCTTCTTTTATAGTAATTGGTTAAATTTATTTGATTTTCAAATAACTACGAGTTTTCAGCTCTTTTGATTAAAAAGTGACAAAGTGGGGCCTTAAACACAAAAATGTTAATCGAATAGTTTTGTAAACTTCAAAATTGTTCTTTTTCGCTCAATTAAGCGTTCATTTGTGAACTTTTTAGCAAGTGTCGTAGCTTGTTTTTAAAAGTGAGAAATTGTTATATAGGTAGGCGGTCTTTCGGTATAAGCTATATATTTAAAGAAAAACTGTCTATAAAACAGACATTTATGTATGTTTACTTTATTCTGTTCTGGAAATTGTTAATGGCGTTTAGTCTCAAAAATACACAATTTTTTAGGATAACCATTAAATTTTTTTTTAGCCACTCTTTTTTGCTGAAATTGTCAGAAGAATGTGTTACTAAAGGTTCACTTTCAGCTCGTCACATTGCCGCATTTTATACCTGGCTAGACGAATTTGTTCTCGTAACTTACTGGTTTCCTTTTAAAATTTGGGTTTAACAAGAATGTTTTACTGCAAGCCGTTCGGTTTGCGGAGATACTTTTCATTCTCAAACCATAGGGAGGGGAAGTGGCCAAGAAGAAGATTAGGTTCATGTGTACTGCCTTTCGTGACGGATTTCAGTCCGTTTACGGGGCCAGAGTTAAAACCGATGATTTTCTGCCCGCTGTAGAAGCATCTAGAGAAGCAGGGATTAATTGGTTTGAAGCTGGCGGAGGCGCACGGTTCCAGGCCCTCTATTTTTATTCCAACGAAGACGCCTTTGAAATGATGGACAGGTTCAGAGAGACCGCAGGTCCTGATGCCGATCTACAGACACTCGCACGTGGTGTTAATGTTGTCGGTCTCGAATCACAGTCAAGTGACGTCATCAAGGCACATGCTGATCTGTTTTCCAGACACGGCATCACCACAATTCGAAATTTTGACGCTCTTAATGATGTCAACAACCTGATCTACAGCGGCCAGTGCATTGCTAATGCAGGACTCAAGCATCAGGTGGTCGTTTCCATGATGGAACTGCCTCCAGGTTGCTCCGGGGCACATGATGCTGCTTTCTACGAAAAGACTTTGCGTCAAATTCTTGATGCAGATATTCCTTTCGATTCCGTATGCTTTAAAGATGCTTCAGGAACGTCTACTCCGTCCAAGGTCTATGAAACGATCAAAGCGGCCCGTAAAATGCTTCCCGAAGATGTAATGCTTCATTTTCACACTCACGAAACAGCCGGTATCGGCGGACTCTGCTATATGTCTGCAATCGAAGCCGGTGCTGATGCAATAGATCTGTCCATGGCCCCTGCCTCAGGCGGAACATGCCAGACAGATATAGTGACCATGTGGCATATTCTGCGCGGAACAGATTACACTATCGATGTTGATATTGATAAGATTATTACCGCTGAAGATGTTTTCCGTGACTGTATGAAGGATTATTTTCTGCCGCCTGAAGCAACACAGGTTGATCCAATGATCCCGTTCAGTCCTATGCCCGGAGGTGCTCTCACTGCAAATACTCAGATGCTCAGAGATAACGGCCTGATGGATCGTTACCCTGAAATTATCCGGGCAATGAGTGAAGTTGTTCGCAAGGGTGGATTCGGTACTTCTGTGACTCCGGTTTCTCAGTTTTATTTCCAGCAGGCATTCAACAACGTTATGTTTGGTCCCTGGAAAAAATTTGCTGATGGTTACGGTAAAATGGTTCTTGGTTATTTTGGAAAGACTCCGGTCGAGCCTGATGCAGAAATTGTTAAACTTGCTTCAGAGCAGATGGGGCTCGAGCCTACCAAAAAAACTCCGCTTGAAATCAATGATGCAGATTCTACTAAAGGACTCGCTCCTGCACGCAAAATCTGTGAAGAAGAAGGTTTTGAGCTTACTGACGAAAATATATTCATTATTGCTACATGTAAAGATAAAGGGGTCAGCTACCTTAAGGGTAATGCCCGCGTAGGTATACGCTACAAAAAAGATGTCGAAGCTGAGCAGCTTAAGAAACTTGGCGCAACAGTCGGTGGCGGTACAGGTTCCGGCCCTGTTAATGTAACTGTTGGCGGTATGTCATACACAGTTAATGTTGACGGTGGTACAGCAACTATTAATGGCAAAACCTACAATATAGGTGTCGGGGATGCTGTTTCCGCAACTGATGGGACTGCAGCTCCTGCTGGCGTAACGGAGCCTATTGCTGCTCCAATGCCCGGTTTGATTATCAGACTGTGTGTCGAACCTGGAACTGCTGTGCAGGAAGGCCAGACACTTGTGATAATGGAAGCCATGAAAATGGAAATGGAAGTCAAAGCACAAAAAGCTGGAACTGTAACCTCTTTCTCCGTAACTGCGGGCGATCAGGTTAAGCAGGGACAGCCTTTGGCTCAGATGACCGTCTAAGTTCAACACTTAACCGCAATAGGAGATTCCAATGCAACAAGTGTTGTTCAGCTGGGATAGTGTTGTCGCCGGCGACGGCGTGGCACTTTCTATCACAGGCATGAGTATCGTTTTCGTTGCTCTGCTGCTGGTGAGTGTTTATATTGCTTTGCTTCCAGCATTGGCTGCTTTCTTTAATAAGATTATCCCCCCTGCGGGCCATCATACTGGACCCGTGGCTAATGCTTCGGTACCGGCGCCTTCAGCCGGACATGCTGAAGCTGAGATAGTCGCAGCAGCGGTTGCATATCTGCATAAAAACAAGGGCTAGACGTACGTTATGCATATACTACACAACTTCTTAAGCACAACGGGCTTTTCAATGATGACCTATGGCAACTTTGCTATGATTGTCATCGGTATTGTCTTTATTGCCCTTGCTATCATCAAAGACTATGAGCCTCTACTGCTCCTGCCTATCGGGTTTGGGGCCATCGTAGGTAACATTCCGTCTATCGCCGGAATGCCACTCAGTGTTTATGATCCGGGCAGTGTGCTATATTATATCTACTTCGGGGTCAGTAAAGGGGTCTTCCCTCCGCTGATTTTTCTTGGAATCGGAGCAATGACCGATTTTTCGTGCATGCTCTCCAACCCTAAACTGATTTTACTTGGCGCAGCGGCGCAGATGGGTATCTTTGTGACACTTATCGGTGCCATGTATATGGGATTTACTCCTGCTGAAGCCGGGGCGATCGGTATTATTGGCGGGGCGGATGGTCCTACTGCGATCTTCCTTTCTTCCAAGTTGGCACCGCATCTTCTTGGAGCTATTGCTATTGCAGCTTATTCGTATATGGCATTGGTTCCGGTTATTCAGCCACCGATCATGAAACTTATGACATCTAAGGAAGAGCGTCTGATCCGTATGAGTGCACCTAGAGAGGTTACCACTCGTGAGAAGATTCTTTTTCCTATTGGCGCTTTTCTTATAACTGCGCTTATCGCCCCGGGGTCTATTGCCTTGGTCGGTATGCTCTTCTTCGGTAATTTACTAAAAGAGTCTGGCGTGACCGAACGTCTTGCTGAGACAGCACGTACTGCGCTTATTGATTCAGTGACGATCCTTCTGGGGTTCTCAGTTGGTGCATCAACTCAGGCTCAGACTTTTCTGACACCTGACAGTCTGCTCATCTTCGGGCTTGGTGCTGCTTCTTTCTGTGTTGCTACAGCCAGTGGAGTTGCATTTGCTAAGTTTATGAATCTTTTTCTTAAAAACAAGATTAATCCACTTATTGGAGCAGCCGGAGTATCCGCTGTTCCTGACTCTGCCCGTGTAGCTCAGACTGTAGCCAGAAATGAAGATCCTCACAACTTCCTGCTTATGCATGCGATGGCTCCTAATGTGGCCGGTGTGCTTGGCTCAGCAGTTGCTGCAGGTGTTCTCTGGTCTGTTCTCGGCGGATTGTAGGACGTATGCTATGATTTTGCTTGCTGCCCGAAAGATGCTTACAAAACGTAAACGCACTCTTGCGCTTGCACAAAAAGCTATGAAGGCGACCAAGCAAAAAAATACAGGTCAGTATTGATCAAATAAAGGCGCACTCTCAAAATTGAGAGTGCGCCTTTTTTCTTTATGAAAGCTCTTACATGAGTACCGGTTTTATTGTATGAATTGTGGGAAACATTTGTATTGCCTACAGGGAACTGCTTTTCAGGATTTCTCTGATTATTCTAAGAAGAGAAAAGAGCAGTGGCATTTTATTGCAAATGGTATTAAAGACCCCAGAATATTTATATCTATTTAATATATATGATAAACAGGAAATTATCATATATAGTTCTGCATGGATACTTGATAGTTATAGTTTGTATGAAGGGGTTATAAACAAGTCGGTCAGGAGCGGCTTTACGGAGCCGTACGACTTCTATTTTCTTTGGAGGAATAAAAAAGTGGCCAGTCAGTCAACTTATGAGTTTTACAAAAGTGATCTATCAAAAATACCACCATTAAGAGCTATTGCAGAAACTCTTCTTGCAGATAAGCGTGTAAGAAAGATTACCGCTGCAGAAGCTTATGATCTTGCAACAAAACAGTGGGATGTTATGGAAACAGATCATCCCATTTATCCGGAAGCTGCAAAGCGTTTAGGACTTCCGGAAGGTGCTAAACTACTTAATCATTGCCATGGTAAGATTGTCGGTCGTACGGCACTTGCCCGTAGATTTTATAATCGGTTAAGTGACACAGAGCAGCGTAAGGTTACAGGAGATTTGAGGGAAGCTATCTCCGATTTGCAGGAACGTTCACTCATTAAAGCTGAAGCTGTAGTTGGTCTTGATAAAGATCTTATGATCAAAGCAACTATTCTTGGCGCTGAAGATGATGCAGCCAATATTTTTAATTGGCTTGTGAATTTTACCCCTTTTGATGAGCTTGCACAGGAATATGCTGAGAGTGCCAAGTTACCGATACAAGATATCATTATAATAGGTGATAACCTCTGGCGTAATGAAGATCCGTATTATCACAATCAGGGTTTTCCTCAGCTTGCTCTTGTCGATGAGGAGTGCAATGTAATTTACAATTTCGGAATGCGGTATTTTGGTGAACGTAAGAAGGGTACTCTAACTCTTGCGTGGACTTCAGGTATTCGTGTCGGCATGGCAGCTTGTCATGGTGGGATTAAAGAAATTGATTTTACCAATTGCCCGGATGAAGAAATTAAAAAGATTGGTAAGAAATCTATTGCATTTTTCGGACTGTCTGGAACAGGTAAATCTTCGCATACTAATTCCCATGACAATGGAGGAACCTTACCAGAAGGATTTTCCAAAAGAGTTCTTCATGATGATGCGTTCCAGATTGATACAGAGAATCGTGTCTGCCGTGCATGGGAGCCTACTCTTTTTGATAAAACAGATTCACGTCCTCTAGGTAATCCAGATTGGAAATACATGGTTTCTGTAATGAACCATGCCATGCTTGAAATTGACGGAAAAGTTATGCCCTTAGGGCAGGATATACGTAATCCTAATGGGCGCGCACTTATTGATCGTGATGTTCTTGGAGATTATGTAAACCGCTGCACATTCCCGGACTCTTTATGCTGGCTGATGAAAGACACCTGTCTGCCTCCAGTTATGAGATTTTCGGATACATATCTGGCAGTAGCTATGGGTGCGGCTCTTATGACCAAACGTAATCTGGCCGAGAATGTATCAGAAGAAGAACTTAAAAAGCTTGTTTTTATTCCCTATGCCAATCCCTTTCGCGTATACGAACTGTGGAAAGATGTTGAGGCTTTTGCCGGTGTCTTCAATAGCGGTGCTTATGGGTACAGCTTCAACTCAATAGGTTTTTGGAAATCATCTGATACTGATCTTAATGCAATTCCGCTGCAAACATCCCTGACTCTGCAAACCATGATTGTTACCGATAAACTTGAATGGGAGGACTGGGACTTGCTGCCTGGTGCGCAACTGCCTACCCGTGCAAGTATAGAAAATATTTTGCCCGGATTCTATGAGACCTATAATCCGAAGAATATTAAAAATCAGGCTCAGTATATTCAGACTTTAAAGGATCGTTTTGAACAGCGTAGGCAGTTCCTTGAGCGCATTGAAGATCTCAATTGCAAACCTGACCTTCTTGCAAAACTTGTCAATTCTTTGCATGTTAAGTCTTAGGTCTGGTTCCATTCTGTAGTAGTGCTTATTTTAAAAGAGTTTTTTCCGAACTCTTTAAGGCTATGTAAGTTAAGTCTTAGATAAAATTAAAATACCGGGTAGATGCGTATCTTTATATGCATCTACCCGGTTTGTTATGTATGAAGAGTATTGGAAACTTGTAGAAAGAATCTTAATATATAGCTATCAGCAGTTCGGCACTGATACGGCGAGCCCTCCAAGGGAGGTTTCTTTATACTTTGAGCTCATATCCTTACCCGTCTGGGCCATGGCTGTAACCGCTTCATCAAGAGTTACTTTATGGAATTTCCGGTTTTCAACTGAAGCAATCAAGTAAGAATTGTAGGCGCGTACTGCCCCCATGGCATTGCGCTCAATACAGGGGATTTGTACGTAACCGCCAACAGGATCACATGTGATTCCTAAATGATGCTCCAGAGCTGACTCAGCAGCATTTTCAGTGCGCCAGAATCTGAATCCGTTAGCGTAGGTGATAAGCGCTGCAGCCATAGATGACGCAACTCCTATTTCACCCTGACAGCCTACTTCGGCTCCGGCTATGCTGGCGTTATGCTTGCATATAAATCCTATTGCTGCGGATGCAAGCATGGCTTGACGAATCATTTCACGATCAATTCCAAGATCCTCTTCAAGAGCATATATCACTGCAGGAATAACTCCTGCTGACCCTGAAGTTGGTGCAGTTACGACAATATGTCCGGCAGCATTTTCTTCAGATGCTGCAAAACCGTATGCATTAAGTTTAACCAGAAAATTGTCTGCAGCATTTGCGCTTTTCTGGTTCTCGTACAGGGCTTTCGCTTTACGGTGCAGGCCAATTGGGCCGGGAAGTACTCCTTCAGCTGCAAGACCATTTTTCACAGCTTTTTTCATTGAATCAATAATAGCATCTAGTTTGATATTTATTTCGGCTACAGATGACTCTGTAATAGTCATTTCGTTCTCAAGTATTAACTGGTGCAGTCGAATTTCCTTTTGTGAAAGGATTTCTTTAAGCTCTTCCATATTAGAGTATGCATAGGCTGGTACACGGGGGATTTCTGGAAGTTGTCCTTTCCATTTGATAAATCCGCCACCAATGGAATAGTATTCCTGCTCGAAAAGGACATTACCACCATTTTTAAGTTGAATGAGCAGTGTGTTGCTGTATGGAAAATCGTTTTCAACTTCTGCGAAAATAACATCTTGAACGCTCAGAGGAAGAGAAATCTTTCCCAGTTTAAATAAATGTTCAGATTTGTCAGCCAGACTGTTCAGAAAAGAGCAGTCAACAGTTTCAGGGGTATAGCCCAAGAGACCTGCTACCACGGCACGGTCAGTTCCATGACCTTGACCTGTTGCACTTAAACTTCCGTATAAGCGTATTTCAATAGAATCAGGAGTTGAAGCAAGTGAAAGTTCTTGAACAGAGTTATAAAAATTGTATCCGGCTTTCATAGGACCTATAGTGTGAGAACTTGAAGGACCGGGACCGATTTTGAAAAGCTCGAAAACAGAAGTTGTAATTGCGGTCATAAGACCTCCTTGACCTGGGAATGTGTTTATGGAAAAGGACATTACCATATAGCTAATAGTGGAACAATGAATATTCATGCTGAGGAGGATATATGTATATTGTAAGCGCCTGTCTCGCAGGTCTTTGCTGCCGTTACGACGGTAAGGATAATGCTGATGAAAATGTAAAGGAGCTTGTCAGGCAGGGTAGGGCTATCCCCGTTTGTCCTGAACAATTGGGCGGGCTTTCGACACCGCGTCCTCCCTGTGAAATTGTAGAAAACAGGGTTATGACGGAAAACGGGGTAGATTTCAGCGAATCATTCCTACGGGGGGCAGAAGAGGCTCTTAAGTTAGCGAAACTTGCTGGGGCTGAAAAGGCAATACTAAAAGCACGTTCTCCTTCATGCGGAATCGGTAAAATTTATGATGGAACGTTCAGCCGTAAACTTATTGATGGTGATGGGCTTTTTGCTGCTTTGCTTCGAAAAGAGGGGATTAAAATTAAAACGGAATAAAAGACGAAAAACCCCAATTTATGTAAACTGGGGTTTTTCGTTAATATAAAAAAATGATTTAGTGAGTAATTTTATCTTCTTTAAGAAGTTGTTTGGCAACATTTAGATCGTAAAGGGCCATAGGATTGCGATCAGAGCCTCTTTGTTTGTACTCTTCTGCGGCTTCAAGAATAACATCGTAAGGCAGCCATTCGTGCTTATCCCATATAACCGGGTTTTCATTGGACCAGAGTCTGAATTCAATTGACCCTTGATTTTCGCGCACATACATACGGGTTTCACGGGTCTGAAGTGATGGAAAATAGTAAAGTCCGCGTTCATCTTTCATTTTTATATATCTCCCTTAAGATTTACGTAGTGAAAATGATTTTCCATTAGGAGTGGCAGAAATTCCGTAACCAGCAAGAACTCTATGCATTGGTCGCCCAAAGAAGAAATCCATGGATTCTGCTGGAAGTCCTGATTTTTCAGTAACAAGTTCACGGATGGATTTGTCGTAAATCAACATTTCACGCAGATCTGATTTTAGATTTTCACTGTCATTCCAGTCTGCAAGAATATCCGATGCCAACTGAGCCATTTTAGAAGGAAAACATTTTTTGTCATGTTCATCTATGATCTCGAGAACAGGATGGCCTTCTGGCAAAATATTTCTTCTGGTTAATCTGCCTTTGTCGTAAATCTTGAGTAAAGGATCAGGGTCTTCACAAAAAAGGAGCTGACACTCTAAAGGTCGGCTCTTGTATATGCGGCAGACATTGCTGGATAGAGCCAGGAACTTACAGGTCCATTCGCCGCCTGCTCCCTTAATTTTTAAAATTTCTTCAGCAAGAGGCACAACCGTTGACTCTGGCTGGTCAAAAGCCAGTTCTCCCTTTCTGAGGGTCACGATGTCTGTGAGATCAATTGCTTTATCATCTATGATGAGCGGGAGGTCCTCTGTATGCAGGGCGGGGCCGCCTTTACGGCAGCAAATTCCACATTGTTTACATTCTTTCATATTGCGGCGATTACTTTTTCAAGTTTATGTTGCTGGTTATTAAAAATTTTTGTAGTAAATATCTGCTACTGACGCACCTATGTCAGGAAAGAGTAAATACGCTGAATCCGGCTTGCTTGGCAAGTCCTGAGTTTTTTGCGGTGATAATTCGAATCACCGGTTGACAATTCATAGCGAAGTTCTTTATCTCACATCATAGGTTGTATTTTTTTTCACTTAAGGGTATCTTGCCCTCCCCTTCATCGATTAGATTGGGGGTCTCGACTAAGAGAGGAAAGCAATCGGGCTAGGTCGCTAATGCGATTCTATACCGACTGTCTAATTTGTATTGGTAGGTATATCTATTAAACTTTATGGAGGTTTAAGGGAATGGCGAAACACAAAACTCCCTTGTTGGACGAACTTGAAAGCGGGCAATGGCCTAGCTTCGTGTCCGACGTTAAACAAGAAGCCGAATCTAGAGCTAAAAACGAGAAGGACGTGAATTATCAGATTCCCGTTGAAGTCTGCGAAGACCTTCTCGGTGTTCTCGAGCTGTCTTACAACGATGGTGAAACTCACTGGAAGCACGGCGGTATCGTTGGTGTTTTCGGTTACGGCGGCGGCGTTATCGGTCGTTACTGCGACCAGCCCGAAATGTTCCCCGGCGTAGCACACTTTCACACTGTTCGTGTTGCTCAGCCTACTGCTAAGTACTACACCACCGATTTCCTTCGTCAGATCACTGACATTTGGGATATGCGTGGTTCCGGACTTACAAACATGCACGGTTCTACCGGTGACATCGTCTTCCTTGGAACAACCACTCCTCAGCTGGAAGAAATTTTCTATGAACTGACTCATGATGCAGACGTTGACCTTGGTGGCTCCGGCTCCAACCTGCGTACTCCTGCAGCATGTCTTGGTATGTCTCGTTGTGAGTATGCTTGTTACGATGCACAGGCTCTCTGTTACGACATGACCATGGAATTTCAGGACGAACTTCACCGTCCTGCTTTCCCCTACAAATTTAAGTTTAAATTCGACGCTTGTCCAAACAGCTGTGTTTGTGCTCTCGCTCGTTCTGACTTTTCAGTTGTAGGTATCTGGCGTGATGAAATCCGCATTGACCAGGAAGCTGTTGCAGCTTACGTCGGCGGTGAATTCGCTCCTAACGCTGGTGCTCACTCCGGTCGCGACTGGGGTAAGTTTGATATCCAGAAAGAAGTTGTTGAACTCTGCCCAGGCAAGTGCATCAAGTACGCTGACGGCAAACTCGAAATCAACGACAAAGAATGTATGCACTGCATGCATTGTATCAACACAATGCCTCGTGCACTGATGATCGGTAATGATCGTGGTGCTTCCATCCTCTGTGGTGCGAAAGCTCCGATTCTTGACGGTCCTCAGCTCAGCTCCCTCCTCGTTCCTTTCATCAAGGTTGAAGAACCTTTTGACGAAGTGAAAGAAGTTGTTGAAAACATTTGGGACTGGTGGATGGAAGAAGGTAAAAACCGTGAACGTCTGGGTGAAACCATGCGTCGCATGGGCTTCCAGAAACTTCTCGAAGTTACCAACATCAAGGCTGATGCAAGACACGTCCAGGAACCTAGACACAACCCATACATCTTCTGGAAAGCAGATGAGGTTGATGGTCCTTGGGAACGTGATATTAACGAATACAGAAAAAGACACCAGAGATAAAACGGGAGGACAGACATGGCGTTCGTTTCTTCTGGCTATAATCCAGACAAACCGATGGAAAACCGGATTTCGGACATTGGACCTCGTGACTACAATGAGTTCCTTCCTCCGGTTATTAAAAATAACTACGGCAAGTGGCTTTACCACGAAATCCTTGAACCTGGCGTACTGGTTCACGTTGCAGAATCCGGAGACGAAGTATACACAGTTCGCTGTGGTACCGCTCGCCTCATGAGTATCAGTCTGATTCGTGAAATGTGCGACATCGCTGACAAACATTGCGAAGGCTACCTGCGCTTCACTACACGTAACAATGTCGAGTTCATGACTGACTCAAAAGACAAAATGGTTGCGTTGAAAGAAGACTTGATGTCCCGTAAGTTTAACGGCGGTTCTTACAAGTTCCCCGTAGGTGGTACCGGTGCTGGTGTTTCCAACATCGTTCACACTCAGGGTTGGGTTCACTGTCATACTCCTGCAACTGATGCTTCCGGTACTGTTAAAGTTATCATGGATGACCTCTTCGAAGAGTTCACCGGTCATAACATGCCAGCTCCTGTTCGTATCGCTGTTGCTTGTTGTCTGAACATGTGTGGTGCTTGTCACTGCTCCGATATCGCTGTTGTCGGTATCCACCGCAAGCCTCCTATCATTGACCACGAGTACCTTGACAACCTTTGCGAAATTCCTCTTGCAGTATCAGCTTGTCCTACCGGCGCAGTTCGTCCTTCCAAGGTCGAAATTGACGGTAAACAGTTCAAGACTGTTGCTATTAAAGAAGAACGTTGCATGTACTGTGGTAACTGCTACACCATGTGTCCTTCTCTGCCTCTTTCTGATAAAGAAGGTGACGGTATTGCACTCATGGTTGGTGGTAAAGTGTCTAACCGTATCAGCATGCCTAAGTTCTCTAAGGTTGTTGTTGCGTTTATTCCTAACGAACCTCCACGTTGGCCTACACTTACCAAGACTATCCGTACAATCGTGGATGTCTACAAAGAAGATGCTAACAAGTACGAGCGTCTGGGTGACTGGGCAGAGCGTATTGGCTGGGAACGTTTCTTTGAAAAGACCGGGATTGAATTCACTCCCCATCTTATCGATGATTTCCGTGATCCTGCTTATTACACTTGGCGTCAGTCCACTCAGTTCAAGTTCTAATTAGAATTGAGAATATAAGGGGGCGGTATTTTGCCGCCCCTTTTTAAAAAAAAGGGGCTTAATATGCCAATTGAATTAGAATCTGCGAAAGTAGTAATAATGGATTATCTCACAGCAAAAACAGGTGCGAAAAGTAAATTTTACTTTAATGATTTTACTAAGCTTTTTCCTGATGCTAAAGCTCGTGAAGTCAAGAAAGTGTTGACTGCTCTTGTTAAAGAAGAGAAAGTTGAATACTGGTCCTCCGGAAGTACTACTATGTACGGCATGGCAGGTGCTGGTAAACAGGGTGGAGCAGAAGGCGAATAAGCTTTTGCAAAATCGGCTCTTTAATGCCTTGTCCAAATGGACAAGGCATTTTTTTTGAGATCCTACCAAGTTTAAATTGAGAGTAAATGCGTTCCCATGAACGTAACAACGACTGTCTTCAGTGGTATATTCCGAGCGTAATTATATGCAGTAAGTTTAAGGTTTACCCGTGATGTTTAGCTTGAATTTTTTTTTGCTAAACACTAGTGATTTTTTTTGAGCATATGGTGCATTAAGTTATAATTTTTATGGGGCGTGTATTGAGATGAATTTTCCTCGTGTTGTACTTGCAGGACTCAGCGGCGGGTCAGGAAAGACCATAGTTACTCTTGGGTTATGCCGCGCTTTCAAGAATATGGCGCAGGTTGTTAAGCCGTTCAAGAAGGGACCTGATTACATCGATGCCAGATGGCTGGGCTTGGCTTCAGGGACATATGCTACCAATCTGGACCCGTTTCTGATGAGTAACGACAGGCTCAAAGCTCTTTTTCTGGAAAAAGGGCTGGGAGCAGATATTTCAATAGTAGAAGGCAATAGAGGCCTTTACGATGGTAAGGACGTTGACGGATCATGCTCAACAGCTGAACTGGCCCGTATTATCAAGGCCCCGGTTATACTTACCATCGATTGCACAAAAATGACCCGTACAGTTGCAGCTATCGTTGCCGGCTGCAAAGCTTTTGAAGAAGGGTTTGAGCTTGCCGGTGTTATTCTCAACCGGACAGCCGGAGAGAGGCACCGTAATATTTTGAAAAGCTCAATCGAGGCTTATACAGATATACCTGTGCTTGGTATGTTGCCTAAACTTAAAGAAAATCCTATTCCTGAACGGCATATGGGACTCGTTTCTAATACTGAATATGATGCAGTAGACAAAGCCCTTGATACCTTGGGGCAGATGGCACTGGATTGTATAGATCTAGATGCTGTTTCAAAAATTGCCGGTAACGTGAGTAATCTGGTAGCTGAAAAATCGGCATGGGAAGGAATTGAACTTGTCAGCGAAGATAAACCTGTAATCGGTGTTGTTCGTGATAAGGCTCTATGGTTTTATTACGAAGAGAATCTTGAAGCCCTGACCAGAGCCGGAGCGGAAATTAAAGAAGTATCGCTTTTTGCAAATGAACCATGGCCAGCAATTGACGGTCTTTATCTTGGAGGAGGTTTTCCCGAGACTCTGGCAAAAGAAATTTCTGAAAATGAATCTATTCGCAAGCATGTTTATGAATTAGCGAAGTCCGGATTACCTATTTTTGCAGAATGCGGCGGCTTTATGTATCTTGGTCGAGATGTTGAATATGAAGGCCAGAAATATCCTATGTCCGCTGTATTGTCTCTTTCCACAAAACTCTGTGCCAGACCACAAGGTCTTGGGTATACTTCTGGTAAAATTATCCATGAAAATCCTTTTTTTCCTATAGGTTCAACTGTGATAGGGCATGAGTTTCACTATTCTCTCTGCGCAGACAACGAACAGCTTGACCCTAAATATGCACTGGACATGGACCGAGGCAAGGGAATGGCTGAAGGACATGATGGATTACTCATGAATAATGTTTACGCTGGGTATAATCATATTCATGCTCTGGGTGTGCCGTGCTGGGCTGGTAATTTTGTAAAAGCAGCAGCAGAATTTAAAAATACAAAGTAAACCTGCTAGCCATTATGCAGAAATAACGAATTATGGCATGTAGGCTCTGGCGATGTGAAAGATATCATCATAGTTATATTTATTTCTGATTCCCATGCACATTTCAGTGGCCATTTCCATCTTGCTGTTTGAATATTTCAGGATTTGCTCTGCTTGTACTGCCAGATTTGATTTAAGTATTCTATGATCAAATCCATCAATTACCTGTGTTATCCCATTGGAATAGAATGGGGTTTTAATATATGGTACTAGCTTTTCCAACTTCTGCTTACCTTTTTTACGGCTCAATATGATATGGAAAAGCATTTTTACCAGCAGACGGTCCGGCTGAAGTTTGTGGTCGAATTCAAGTAGTATTTGGTGATCAGACTCTTTGCTTAACAGGCCGTCTACAAGTCCGTGAGCCAGGGTAAAAGCTTTTTTTTCAGAAATAACAGAGGTTGGATACTGTGAAGCCATGCGGACGAAACTTATTCTGGGGTTTTCCTGCGAAGACATGGCTAAAAGAGAAATTTGCATGGAATTAAGTTTGCGTGAATATTCGTTAATTATGGTGTGTGTTTTCGATTCAGCTAAGCGGCGGATAGTGTCACTATCCATTTCTGAAAATGCTGTTTCAAGCATGAATTTGATGAACGGTTCACGAGTATAGCGAATTTCTTCCTCAAGAACCTGCTTATTGCGCTTTACATCAATGAGTTTCTTGATAGAAAGCCAGTAGGCGGCCAGTCCTTCGGCAGGCATTTCCAGAATATCAAAATCTTTTTGTTCTTCCATGGGATTTCCTTGTATTTCCTATGTTCTGATTGTAACTGAATTTGTCTTGGAAACATAGACCGCCCGTGACGGTTTTTTATTTAAAAAATTGATAAACAGGTGATAAAATATGATTGTACTTCCTGAATTTGATACGGTTGCTTTCCGCGTAGGTCCCCTTAAAGCCAATTGGTATGGCATCATGTATATGATAGGATTTGCTATTGCATGGTTTTTAGGTCGGTATCGTGCTTCAAAGAAAACAAATACATGGACTGCTCAGCAGGTGGATGACCTAATTACATGGCTTGTTGTCGGTCTGGTTTTAGGTGCTCGGATTGGGTACTGCCTCATTTATGAACCAGGATATTTCCTAGCTCATCCTTCTGATATTGTCGCAATATGGAAAGGAGGCATGTCATTTCATGGTGGTGCGATAGGTGTTGCCATCGTGGCATGGCGCTTTGCAAAATCGACAGGTCGAACTGTTTTAGATGTTGGTGATTTTCTTGTCCCACTGGCTCCGTTGGGGCTTTTATGCGGACGTATGGGGAATTTCATTAATGGAGAATTATGGGGCCGGGTTACCGATATGCCATGGGGTATGGTTTTTCCCAGCCAGAGAGCAGGAAATCTTCCACGTCACCCCTCACAATTGTATGAGGGTTTACTTGAAGGACTGATGCTATTTTTAATCCTGTGGTTCTGGTCATCTAAGCCTCGTCAGCGTGGTACAACAACAGGGCTGTTTTTGATAGGTTATGGCTTTTTCAGAGCTTTTGTTGAATTTTTCAGACAACCTGATCCCCAGCTTGGATTTATTGCCTTCGGTTGGCTTACTATGGGGCAGTTACTGTGTTTGCCTATGATTCTAGCCGGTTTGGCTCTTTTTTTATGGGGCCTTAAGAAAGGACCTATTCCTCCAGCTTCTGCAGATTAGTAGTTATAAGTAATTCTCTTTATACTAAGTCCTTTGCCTCATGTTCTTTTGAAGAATGTGGGGCATTTTTTTTGTAGTGTAGTTATCTTAAATCTCTATGTATTGATTGATTGCTCAAGTTGTATAATTTTATTCTTCATTAAGACATTCTATAGTATTCTAACTTTATAAAATAAAATCAATTGCAATATTGTGTACCGTTATTACATTAATATATGAGGGTAAACGTTAGCTGTGAGGTGGTGAAATGTCTCCTGTTGCGAGTAATTTGAATTCTATAGGTGTCGTGCTTGCCAGCAATGGTGAAGTATTTCTTCAGTCTGATTCAGGGGTGCGGCAGGCCGATTCAGGGACACTTGTGTTTAAAGGAGAAGAACTCGTTACTGGCCCTGCAAGCAATGCCGAGGTCAGATTTGTAGATGACACTTTACTCTCACAGGGAGCAGATTCAAGCATATCTCTTGATGATTACGTGTTTGATACTGTTGGTGAATCAAATTCTGAGCTTCTGTTCAAAATGAGTCAGGGGACTTTTCGTTTGGTTACAGGCAAGATTGCAGAACAGAACCCGGATCGTTTTCAGATAGGCTCTCCACTTGCCACAATTGGTATCAGGGGAACAACTACAGTTCATGAAATTTCCCCTGATGGTCAGGAAAAGCATGGTGTTGAAGAAATACATAGCGGGAAAGCTTTGCTTGTCCAGTCCATCGATGGTGAAGTCCGTTTGATAGACTCTCCGCAAGCTCTTGTTGATATAGCATCGTCTGGTCAGATTAGTACTGTCCGGCCTATGACTGTTCAGGAATTTGAATCTTTTAGAGATATTGCGCCGTCAGCCATTCAGCAGGAACAGGATATACAGGAACAGAACAGGGAAGAAGAGGAGGATGAGCAATCAACCGGTGATGATCCAAATGAAGAACAGCCTAATGACGAAAATGCCGACGGAGATGAGCAGCAAGCTGATGGTGGTGAAACAGGATCTCAGCAGATAGCTGGTGAAGGAGTACTTGAACCAGGAGTTGCTGCATTTATTCAAGGAAATATTGTTGGTGAAGATGGAATTCAGGGTGCAATAAATGATATAGTTAAGGGCGTTGCTGAACAGGTGTTCGAAGCTTTGGGCGAAGGAGATATCGAGTCGGCTCAGGCTCTGCTTGATAAGTTCGATGAAATC
The DNA here is from genome assembly GCF_000425265.1 of Maridesulfovibrio zosterae DSM 11974. Taxonomy (NCBI): domain Bacteria; kingdom Pseudomonadati; phylum Thermodesulfobacteriota; class Desulfovibrionia; order Desulfovibrionales; family Desulfovibrionaceae; genus Maridesulfovibrio; species Maridesulfovibrio zosterae. The sequence continues at coordinate 493,570 of NZ_AUDC01000011.1, read as the reverse complement.
CCGACCAGTGATGAAATTTTAGAACTTATTGAAGGTATCGCTGCTGGGACAGAATCTGTGCCGGAAGGACTGGAAAATGTGACCTTTACCAATGATGAAGGGGTCAGCTTCATTCTTGGCGGTAGTGCTGGTGAGAGTTGGGAAGGAACACCTGATGCCGATTTTTATAACGGTCAGGGAGGCAATGATCTTATTTCCGGTGTTGATGGGAATGATTCACTTAAAGGTGGCGATGGAGATGATACAATTTCTGGCGGAATGGGAGAAGATTATATTTTAGGCGATGCCGGGAATGATATAATTAACGGTGACTGTGGCAGTGATTTCATGGATGGCGGTGAAGGTACTGACTGGATTTCATTTATGGGAGTTCATTCAGGTGTGACAGTAAGTCTTGCCTCTACAGTTGCTGTAACTGAAGGACTTGATTCCGTAACATATATTGATACATATCGAAATTTTGAGAATCTTGAAGGCTCCTCTTACGATGATACTTTAGAGGGAGATAGTGGAAATAATACCTTATACGGTCGGGGCGGAGATGATACTTTGATTGGTGGCGGCGGGAATGATACTGTCTCATATGAGCATGATACTGCAGCCGTATCAGTCACTCTTACCAGTGGAGGCGGTACAGCTACCAGTTCTGAGTCTGGCAATGACACATTAGTAAATATTATGAATGTAATTGGCTCTGAGGCTGGAGATACGATTATTGGTAACAGTTCTGGTAATTATCTTTTTGGGAATGATGGTGCAGATACTCTGAGTGGTCAGAATGGTAATGATACTTTGCAGGGCGGCGGCGGAGCAGATACTCTGACAGGTGGAAATGGTGCAGATATTTTTTATTATCATGAGCGGGGTGCTGGTGGGGATACGATAACCGACTTCATAAATGAAGCCGGGGATAAGTTTTTGTTTAACTCTGACAATTTTGAAGCCTTATCCAGAGATGGCGGTACAGCTACTTTTGAATCATTTGCCATGGCGGAAGATTCCAATCACAGTGGTCCTGTATATATTTATGATGGCGAGACCAACGAGTTATATTATGATCATGACGGATCCGGCGGAGATGCTGCAGAGTTGATTGCTACTACTAATGGCGGTCCGGTTAGTGAGGCTGATTTAGATTTTACATAGTTCGCAGTTTGCTACATTGTGGATTTTAGCCCATCTTATTTAAGATGTTATTTTTTACGTCTTATGCTTCTTTTTATTGCCAGCATCTATATTTTCTTATCTAACTATAATTAATGCTCGTATGAGGAGGGACTCTTTTTGCGGTCCGTGACTAAAATTTGAACCCGTAGCTCGAAGGATGTGTACCAAGTGGATAGAATTGATGAAATTCTGGGTAAGATTAATGTGCTTGAAGGAGAGCTTCGCCATGAACTGCGTGATGTAACAAATGAATTTCTTTATACCGTACAGGAAAAGAAGATCAGGTTCAGCGAGGAAGTGCGTGCTGCTAACCGTGAGTTCGCTGCGAAATGGAGTGATTATGTTTATGATTCCGGTGTATGGGTAATCTTGACTATGCCGTTTATCTGGATGCCTATCGTTCCGGCCTTGATGCTTGATGTGACTGTCTGGCTATATCAGTTGATGTGCTTTCCGGTATACGGAATTCCTAGAGTTAAGCGGCGTGATTATATCGTAATTGATCGACAGTCTCTTACTTATTTAAATTTTATAGAAAAAATGAACTGCTATTACTGCGGTTATTTTAATGGTTTAATCGGATTCGTGCGTGAGGTAGCAGCCCGTACAGAGCAATATTGGTGTCCTATACGTCATGCCCGTCCTGTTAAGTCCGTACACAGTCGTTATCGCCATTTTTTTTCATATGGTGATGCAGAAGGTTATCGCAAGGGACTTGGGCAGGTCCGAAAGGATTTTAATGATGTTTAAGCTTTCATTCGTTAGTTGTTGATAACTGTTTACAATGCTTACATATGCCTGACCAAGTATGTGTTTGTACAACGTTAATCAATCAGAAAAGCCTTGATGTTTTTCATCGAGGCTTTTCTGATGAATAAAATTTTTTTTAAATTACGTCTTCCAGAATTCTCTTAAATCTTTGGCTTACACCTTTAACTATTTTACTCTGTTGAGTAGAGTCACCTCCCGCATATACGGCTATTTGAACAGCTTCTCTTGCTCGGTAGGCTGTAAACCCAGTCTCTTCATCATGCCTTTTTATCTGGGTATCACCAAAGTTGATAACGTATTTTTTTCTTTTAGCGGTCTTATCTACAAGCCCAAGCCCAACTTCAGCAATCATAATATACGTATCTTGTGTTGCGTACTGCCCGGCAATGGCTCCAATTGATGCTCCGGATGCTGCACCGATTACAGTGGCATCAGCTGATTTTCCTACTCTTGCACCTGCATAGGCTCCACCGACACCTCCTATAAAACCGACTTCGTTTACAGTATCCTGCGTAATCTGACCTGAATAGCGTAAGTTCACATCCAAATGAATACTGAATTTATTTTTACGTGTTATTTCATAACCCTTTTCACGGTATGCATTTTCAAGATATGATCGCATAGCTTTTAAATTTATGGCTGGATCACCTGAAGTATTGCGGATAGTCAGTTTGATTACAGGATTATCAAATTGTGACGGATCCATGAAAATATTGCCATTCATCATAGAGCCGTAAAGCAGTCCTGTTTTCTGATCGCGAACCATTCCCATCCGCTGGGTGGATCTGCACCCGGCAAGCAGCATAGCTGAAAGCAGGATTGAAAAAACAATGATTTGAATAATTTTTTTATAGTACATTTTTTTTGCTCCTACCTGCGATATTTAATGCCGTATTGATTAAGAAATTCTATTAGCTCAGAATAGTGCACAGCAAAGTTCAGATTCGATGTTCCCTCATCTACTCTTCCCCATGTGTTAATCCCAACAAGTCGATTTTTATAAAAAAGTGGTCCACCTGAGTTACCTGGATTTACTGCTGCATCAGTCTGAATATAGCGGATTTTCTGGCCCTTGGAAGCAAGATGCTGACTTGGAAGTCTACGGTATGCACTGAAAATTCCTCTTGTGATAGTATATCTGTAGCCATGAGGGTGACCGATAACTTCAAGAGTTACTCCGCTTGGAATTGTATTTTTGCTATATATGCGAACCGGTTTACCACGTACGCCGACCTTTATCAGTGCGAGGTCTCTGTATAAATCAAGTGCAATGACTTTTCCGTATGTCTCAAGGTTATTGTGAAGCCGGACTTCTGCGTAGTCACTGCCTTCCACCACATGGCTGTTAGTGACAACAATATCGTCGCTGACATAAAAGCCGCTGCCGCTTCCTGTGCTGTAATTAAGTATTTCTACAACTGAATCAAAACGAGGATCATTTCCTGTATCTGAACCATATTTTTGAGCATAGAATTCCTTGAGAGCTTTGTTGCGGTCATTCATGATTCGTTTCTGAATCTGAGTAACATTGCGGTATTTTTTGTCCTTACCTTCCTGTTTTAAGTAGTGTCCTAAAAGCTCTGAAAGTTTAAGCTCGGCAGGCTGTTTCTCCCACATTCTGAGATCGCGGTCTGTTTTGAAGCTGGTCAGTATCTGCATACGTTTAGGGTCGTCATTATGTACGCCGTATGCAACTTTGAAATTTTGCTGCTGTACAATATCAAAAACATCTTCAAGAAATGTTTTAGCTCTGCGGTCAATAATGAAGTATTGCACCGTGGACATCTTTGTGTCCTGAACTCCTACAATGCGATACTGGTAGTTGTCATAGATGGGTTTTTCAATCATGCGCGGTATTTTTGTGGCATTGGCCAAGGCTTCATCATAGCGCTTTTCTTCTCTGTCAGCTTCACGTGCTACAGGAATACTAAGAGCTGTGCCTATCAGACCGAACATCATCCCCATCTGTGCACGGTCATTAAGTTCTCCACGTTTTAACCGATGCTGCTCAAGCTGCATCATGGCAGTATCAAATTTATTGTTATATGCTTCTTTGTATCCGGAAATATATTTGCTTTTATAAATTTCGTTTGAAGTTGTTCTTCTGTCCAGTTTGGACATTGTTTCATTGATAAGAATGACAACGTCGGCATCTTTAGCCGTTTTTGAGTTAAACATACTTTTGGCTTCAATTTGTTCAACCTTGACGGGCAGGTCAATATCAAATCCCAGGCCAAATTCTATGCCTTTATCCTTAAGAAAACTTTTGCTGGTTACACGTACAAAAGCAATCTTGCAGCCGGGTACTTCAGTGATTGGGAAGCCCATATCTTTAGCTTTTTGCATAGCTTTAATTATTGTACGTAGAGAAGGTTTTTTATTTCCTGCAGTGCGGCGAAGTAAGTTGCGGAAGAAATGCCCCTCCAGATTCTTCAGAGTCCCGGGGGGTAATATGTGTCCATATGTTTTTGCCAGATGAGGGATTCCCGTTCCTGTTGACTTGGCTATGGTTGTTTCTAGAAAAGCGGCTTGTGATATGAGAAATTTATATTCGTCAAGTTTAACCGGGTATAAGGAAAAGAAGTTTGGAGCTGTCAGTACCGGGTATGCTTTAAATTGAGTTGAAGCATCATCTTTGATTATTTTCTGTTTTGATTTCAGTTTTTCTTTTAACTCTTCCAGTCCGTCAGGAATCTGATCAAGAGTCGTCAAGAGTTGGTTGGACTCCACCTCATCAATTATATCTTGTGCATTTTGCAGCTTTAAACGGATGAGAGTCCATTTACGGGATCTGGAAGGCCATTTTACAGCTGTAACATTGGTTGTTGCAGCTTCAATGCGTGGTTTGAATGTTTTTTTAATGGATGAAGTGATTTTTTCCAGTTTAGCAAGAGTCTTAGGATCTTCAATGAAGTGTTGCTGATTGTTCAGCCATATTTTTTCAGCTTTGCGTAGCTGATTGTTTTCAATAGCATCTTCAAACTGTTCCTCAGGAGTAGAGGATGTTGCATATTCTTTAATACTCTGTTTCATTGCTCTCATGGTTTTGCAACCGCTGAGTCCAAAGATCAGAATTATCAATACGATCCATATATATCTTCGTTTCAAAATTCCTCCCCATAAAAGTGCGGAAATCTCCGCATTCTCCATGAGAGGGATTATCATATTAGAATGTACTATATCAAGATAATATCAAGAGGATTTTATAAGATATTAGGTGATGTTAAGAGTAAAATTGCATAAAATTAGAAGCCATGAAATATTCTTAATGTGAGTTCAATATGTGCGCGTGCAGACGTTTTACCTGCAGGCAGAATGCTTCCAGTCTGGCTTCAATAAGCTGTGGGAATGGGTTGCCGTCAGTTTCAATTGCCAGAAAAGGAAGTCGTGTATCATTCTCCAAAATAGATGAAGCCTTATTCCCTGCAGATGAAGCTCTGAATTGTTCACTCAAAATTGATTCAGCGACTCTAGATGGCATGCAACCGAATGGCCCGATTGATATTACACCGCATGATGGTGACATTATTTCGTGTAAAGATGATCCTACAGTAAGGATCGCTTCTCCTGTCAGTTGTTCGGAAAGGTACGGTTTAGCTGTATGAACAATCTTGTTTATATCAGGGCCGTGGAAGTGAAGTAGACCGCTGGATGAAAGAATGGATCTGATGCGTTTTTCAAAATAAGATTTAACTCCTTGCGTAATTATTGTTCCCAGTCCTGCCTTACCTTCTATATTATTGCGGTTTAACCAGTCCGTATACTTCATCCATTCAAGAACAGGGGCAACACGCACGATGAATCCTTGCTCAGATAAACGCTCAGGCAGTGATCTGCGGGCAAGCGGGTCATGGCGCACATATATTTCACCCAGTAGTGATATTACCGGATATTCTTCCACTTTCTTTTTGAGTTCAATGACTGAAAGATCCTTGGCGGCTTTGCGAAGTGCTTTAGAAAAAACTTTCCAGCTGATCATGGATTCAAGCAGTTCCTGTCTTACTTTCCAGAAAAGTTTCAGCGACTTTTCTTTGTCTTTTGCAGCGGTGTTAATTGTCGCGTAAATATCTTCCAGAATCGATCCCGTCACGATTCCCTGCCACATACCTAGAGTTACTTTCGTTGAAAGCCCGCCATAGCCATTTGTGGAACTTGGCGCAAAGATCGCAATGTCAGGTATTTCGAGACGTTCAATGAGATCATTCATAAATACTGAATACTGTCCGAAACGACACGGGCCTTTTGCTTTCGGCATCAGGAACAGGGCAATTTTAGATTTATCACGTTTTTCAAGGTACTCGAGAAGAGCTCCTGCTGTCAGCTGTAAAGGCAGACATTCCTTGCATGAAGAATTGTTGCGTCCAAGTTTCAGGGCAGCCTCGCTGGCGTGTGGCAATACTTTGTACCTGATGTTATCTCTGCTCATGGAAGCGGCTAAAAAATCTGTGCTGATCTCGCCAAGACTGGGAATCAGCAAGGTTACCTCCGGATCGTTTACCTGTCTCCATTTGCCTTTCGAATCTCTGATTCCGGTAGCTCCATCATGCATTTCGCAACGTGCCGGTGAAAATGTTTTTTCTATGGATGGGCTTGCAGCATTAAACTGTTTGAATCCGTTAACAATATCAAGGAATGCTTCTATGCGTGTTTCAATTCCAGCATCAGCGGTGTGGCTGTCCAGTTCGAGTGTGAGTGATGGCTTTTTACCCATAACTTTTCTGAAATGGTTGAGCAGAAAGGAATCCGGTCCACAAGAAAAATTAGTAATGAAAGTTCCGTAAAGCTGGGGATGGTCGGTTACATAGGCTGCTGAGTCCATAATCTGTTCACCTGTTGCCCAGTACATATTGAGAATTTCGCCGCAGCCTTCGCTACGCGGGAGCATGTCACAGGGAATGATGTCTACTCCACGAGTGGAAAATTTTGCAGGAATGGATTTATTGGCCCATGAGTTGAATGCATTATACGGCCTGCCGAACAGCGCAATTGCTTCTTTTTCAGGATTTTTACCAAGATCAGTTATAAAATTTTCTCCTTCGCGCTTAATATCTGCAAAGAATAGTTGCTGCGCCGCTGCAGCTTCTTCGAAAGCATTAACAGCTCTGTCCAGATCAATTTTAAGTTTTGCAGCTGTTTCTAAAAGTGCTTTGCGAATTTGTGAAATGCCTTCCTGCATATGGATAACCGGAGTTAAAATCGATCTGGTTTTAAGTTCCGGGAAAGCAGAGCGTAGATAGTAGGGTTCTCCCTGTACCAGAACGCAGGTACATGATCTGTCGCCGCTTTTAAGCGGCATGGATCGCAGGTGTGGTAGAAAAATATGATCGGTTTCAAGCTTTAACAGTTCACCCATGCTGCCATGGGCCAGTTCAACTGGATGGCAGAAAGGGGCTCCTTTCTGCTCAATGGAGTTTGTATCCACAGTCTCAGGGATTCTTACTCCGAAGCCAAGTGCTTTGAAAAATGAATTAAAAAGTGGAAACCATGTATTCATAAGCAGGGAACGATTCATACCAATAATGGGCTGTCCATCCTCAGGAATGCTTAAGTCACGGTAAACACGTTTCTCTCTCCAAAGCACCAGGTCTGTACCGGGAGTAATTTTTTTTGAAATTTTTGAGTTATCAAAACGGTTGCATATGCCACCGAATGGAAAGGTTTTTCCCTGTACTTCTATACGTGTAATCGAGCAGCGCAGGTCACAATCTCTGCCACTTCCGTTACATGTAAAAGGCGTTTTGTAGGATACTTCCCGTAAAGCCAGCTTTTCAGGGGCGAAAACGCCTTCATGGAGAATTCCTTGATCCGTCCGTTTAGCAGCTTCAAGGGCAACTCCGAAGGCCCCGGTAAGCCCCGGATGTGGCGGGACAATAATTTGGGTCCCTGTAAGAGCTGCCATCGCTACTGGCACGGCCTTGTTATAACAGACTCCTCCCTGCATGAATATTTTGCTGCCTATAGTACGATTACCTTTTACTCGATTGGAGTAGTTGATGCAGATGGAATATACCAACCCTGCAATCATGTCTTCAAGTGGAACACCGTCTTGCGAGGCCAGCTTAAGGTCAGAGCCGATAAAGGCGGCGCATTGGTCATTAAAATTAGGAGGATTTTGGCCTTTGAATGCTACATCTGCAATCTTCTCTACATCTATACCTAAGGTCTCTTTGGCACTTTCTTCAAGGAATGATCCTGTTCCAGCACTACATGCTTCATTCATGGCATAGTCGCAGGGAACAGAATTTTTCAGCCAGGTATATTTGGCATCCTGACCACCTATTTCAAAAATTGTATCAACCAGCGGATCATAGTGGACCGCTGCAGCAGCATGGGCGGTAATCTCATTTATGATCCCGTCAGTTCCTGCATGAAGTCCTGCAATGTTGCGGCCCGATCCGGTAACGCCCATTACAGATGCAATGGTTCCCTGAGGAATCTGTCCTGCAAGGTCTGCATAAACTCTGCGTGAAGCCCCAACCGGATCTCCATCTGTGCGTAGATAGCTGGATGCCACGATTTGCATAGATTTAAGATCGACAAGAACTCCCTTGGTAGTAGTCGAACCGACATCAAGACCTAGGGCAAGCTTATTACCGGCAATAAATTCGGCTTGGGTACTCTCATGAAATTGAACTGAATCAGCAAAGTCTTTGAGCGGAGGCAGAAAAGTAAATCCAGTAGTTCCCTTGAGGATAAGGGTTGAAAATTCTTGTTCGGGGATCTGGCCGTTGTCGGCTGCCCATATCGCAGCTCCAAGAGCTTCAAGGCAATGACCGTATTCTGGAATAAGTAGATCAGGAATTTCTTTACGTAACTCGCTGACCATAAATTTATTACGTGAACAATTGCCGATAAGTGCAACCTTTTCTGAAGGTAGTTTGCGAAGTAGCTCCACACATTTGCCTGCCATCATACTGGCTAGACCTGCAACTACGGATTCTTTTTCAACACCTTTGTTCAGGGCGTGAGTACAATCGCTTTTACAAAATACAGAACAGCGTCCCGAAACTTTGTGGGCATCGACCTTTTCATTCATATTGCCCATACTTTCGAGGTTAAGACCCATGCGTCCTAATTGCTGGACTAAAAATTCACCAGTACCCGAGGCACATTTGTTTCCGGTATGTACGGTTTCAACTTTTCCTTCGGTATTAAGCAGGTAGGCCATGAAAGTTTCACCTCCGGCGCTTAATACTGTGCGGTAGCCAAGTTTTGCAATACCACTAAAATTAAAGGCTTCTTCAAGTGCCTGTGGTTCGGATATGGACGGAATATCAAGAAGATGGCGGAATTTGCGTCCGGTAACGGCAACCCTTACTTTATCAAGAGAGCCTATTTTTTTCAGGCCAGTTAAAATTGTTTTTGCCGGCTTACCTTCATGGCTTAAAGAGATGGCCTTCAGTATTTCTAACTTGCTGTCTGTTCTGGAAATTAGAACCAGACTGACTGTTGATGCTCCGGCACAGATACCCAGTGATTTATTCATATGACTGATTGGTGAAATTTTTATGTTCGACTGCAGGGAATTTGATTTCAAAAACTTTATTCCAGAATTTTCCGGTAACCAGTATGCGTTTGTTTTTAGGATCAAAGGCTATACCATTCGCCGCTTCAGCTTCAGGCCCGGCCAGAGGTCGCAGATTTGAAATATCAATCCAGAATTGAACCTTTCCGGTTAAGACATCTACTGCTGCAATACGGTCCTCCCTCCAAATATTGCAGTATAGCAGACCATCAATGTATTCCAGTTCATTGAGTCTATGGATTTTATTCAAGCCGTCCATGACCTGAATTCTGCTTATTCTGGCAAAGTCGTATGGATCACGTAGGGTTATATGTGATGAACCGTTGCTTTGGTATAAAAACTGGCCGTCTGTGGTTAGTCCCCAGCCCTGTCCTTTGTATTTAAAGACACCTTTGAGGGCAAGCGACTTAGAATCGTAGACATAACATTTACCTGATTGCCATGTGAGCTGGTAAATTTTATTCTGCCACAAACAAAGTCCTTCACCGAAAAGCTTGTTGCTTATTTTTACTTCAGTTCTGACTTGTCCTGAATCTGGATCTACTTTACGAACAGCTGAATGACCACGTTTCCCCGTTCCTTCATATAACATACCATTAAAGAAGAGTAGCCCTTGAGTGAAGGCTTTACTGTCATGCGGAAAGTGGTTCAATATTTTACATTTAACAATAGGAGCTATGTGCGAATCTCCAGCATAGCTTTTTGCTATAAAAAGATGCAATATAAGTGTAATCGCTATTAAAAAAAATATTGAATATTGTTTTGACATCGGATCGGACCCTAGCGGATTTTGTTACGAAGTTCCAGAATTGAAAAGTGCAAAAGTGCGAAATATAAAAATCTATATGTTTAGGAAAAATAGCCGATTAAGAGGGTATGTGGGTTCTAAAAGTATATATCGTAAATTTTAATATTTAAAATGGCTCTTTAAATTTTGCCTGTTTTTGAAGTTAAATAAGGGTGAAGAGGTATCGCTAAGTGAGTGCAGAATCAACATTTTTTCATTACCAGCCGGTTTCTGGCGATAAGAAAAAAGATGAACCAAAGCTTATAACAGTTGTTTCTCTACGTTCTGAAGCTGAGAAGAAACAGGGCAAGAACTATTGGCTGGCCACAAAGATGGATGATAATTTTTTTGCATTGCAGGAGCTAAATGAAAAGAATGTTCCGTCCGGTCCTGTAAATAAAATCACTGCTGCTGATTTCGGCTCAAAGTACATACTTGAACTGAACTATTTTCAACAGGTTGTGCGGCCATCAATGGAAGATTTAGATCATGTGCTTGAAAGAGGGGAAACCCATCGTGAGCGTGGTGAACTATATAGTGCAGAAATGGATTACGTTGACGCACTTGCAGTCGATGAAGAAAATGTTCGGGCAACATTTGGACTGGGATTGACCTACCTTGAAAAAGGTGATGTGGAGATGGCAAAGGAGGTCTTTACCAAGGTGCAGGAGTTGAAATCAGCTTTTGAGCCTAAGCATAAACATATGTTTAATGATTTCGGCATATCCATGCGTAAGAATGGAATGTATAATGAAGCTTTATTGTACTATAATCGAGGTATAGAACTGGATAATGATGATGAAAATCTGTTCTTCAATATTGCGAGAACACATTTTGAAGCAGGAAATTGGGAAAAGTGTGTTCGGTATCTTACTATGTGCCTTGAAAAGAACAGAGGTGTTGAAGAGGCACGTAAGTTTTGCAATTATCTGGTAAACAAAACGACTTCAGATGATTCCATGCTTCGCGAAATGGGAGCATCCGGTGCAGGAAGTCGATTGCGTAGTGATATTCTTAACCTGCTGCGTCAGATGCAGATAGCCGCTGGTGTTGATCTTGATGATGCCATCGAGAAAACACATGAAATCAGAGATCGAATGATTGCCCTTGAAGAGGAGGATATCCACATGAAGGAAATTGAAAAAGACATCTATGATCTCGGTGATGTCTAAAAAACGGCTAGGGTAATGCTAATAAATTCTCTCTGGTACCGATCAGAATAAGCACATCATCATGCTCTAAAGTTTCATTCGCTTTGGGAACAAAATTTAATTCTTCTGAGCCATTTTTTCTAATTGCAATAACCTGCACCTGATAATTATTGGTCAAGTTTAAATCAATAAGTGTTTGTCCTGCCCATTCAGTTACAGTTCTTTCTTTGATCAATATATCATGACCCATGGAAAGGTATTCTATCATTCCCGGGGTGGACAGTTTGTGCGCAAGTTGTTTGGCCGCGAAGTGTTCTGGGAAGACAACAAAATCCACGCCTATTTTACTGAGCACCTTTTTATGGGCTTCGCTGATGGCTTTAACCCATATTTTATTTACACCCATCTCCTGCAGATTAAGAACAACAAGTATGCTTGCTTCCATGGAATCACCGGTGGAAACCACTACATAATTAAAATCTTGAAAGCTCAACTGTTCCAATGTCTGGCGGTCAGTACCGTCAGCCTGAAAAACGTGGGAAAGATATGGTTTAGCAGCTTTAACCCGCTCTTCACTGGTATCAACTCCAGTCGCATTATGGCCTAGCTTGCGTAGATTAATAGCTAGCTCGAGACCAAACTTACCAAGGCCGATAACACCTACTTCTATTTTTTCAGACATATGTAATCTCCATACCTACCGGCGATTCTCCGCTATCTTGCGGGATAGTCACAGTATTACAACTTCTTTGCTTAAAATGGATGAAAAGTTTCGGTAGTACCTATTCAAGGCAAAGCCGATTTAATTTCAGAAGTCCGTATATCAACCTTATCCTAAAGGCAAATCGTCTTCAGGAAGGCGATAGCGTGGTTCGCTTTGCCAACTGTTAATGGCTGTTAAAAGCCATACCGGGCCGAGTCTTCCTACGAACATGAGGGTGATAATTATTGTTTTGCCTGAGTTGCTGAGTTCCGGAGTTACGCCGGTTGAAAGTCCTACTGTGGCAAATGCTGATATCGCTTCGAAAGTGATTTCAATAAAGTGTCCTCTGGCCTGCGAGTGCGGAAGATAGCTTCCTTCAGTTATGCTTAAAAGGATTATGGCTGAACAGAGAATAACACTTGCAAGTGCCAATAAAGTCAGCATGCGGTTAACGTTTTCCTCGCTCAGTGCATACCAGCTGACCACTACCTGCGATCTTCCTTTGATTTTGGCAATGATAAATGCAAGCCAGGCACGGAAAGTTGTAGTTTTCAATCCTCCCGCACAAGATCCAGGTGATCCACCGATCAGCATAAGGAAGATCATTACGATAAGACCAATATTTGTCATATTCGATATTTCTACTGAATTAAATCCTGCTGTTCGGCATGTTACTGACTGAAACAGAGCTCCTATTTTGCTGATTCCGTATGGTGCATCAGGATGGGCTTTCATATTTTCGAACAGAAACAGAGCTACAGCTCCTGCAATGACTAGAAAAATAGACGTTTCAAGGACTGTGCGGGTATGCCATGTCATGGCATGTGCTTTTACTTTCTTATTACGTTTGCATATAAGATCACAAAATATCTGCCATATTTCTGTCATAACATAGAAACCAAGTCCTCCCATGAAGATGAGGGCCATGAAGACGCAGTTGATGCCTAAATGCTCGCTCCATGAAGTCAGACTGTCAGAGTACAGGGAGAAACCTGCATTACAAAAAGCTGAGATAGAATGGAAGACAGCAGAGAATGGATAGAACCCTTTCGGGTCCATGAAGTAGAGCAGAAATGCTCCGATTGCTTCTATAGACAAGACGGCTGTTACAACTCCAACAATAAATTTGCCCATATTAAATGAAGGGTTATGGATAAGAGTCTGGCTTACCGCAATACGGTCTGCGGCACTGACTTTTTTACCCATCAGATAAATTACAAGGCTCGCATAAGTCATGATCCCAAGCCCTCCCAATTGGATAAGGGCTAGAATAACAGATTGTCCGGTCCTGCTGAAAAATGACCCTGTGTCTACTACAGCAAGTCCTGTTACGCATACAGCTGAGGTCGCGGTGAATACGGCATCCAGTAAAGACAGTTCTTTTCCCGGATGACAGATGTCCAGTTTCAGCAGTAATCCGCCAACTAATATTGTGGCAAAAAATGCATATATAGGAACCCAGAAAGGTGAAGATGCTTTAGCTTTCATTGGCATAATTTACGCTTGAGTCGCGCAGATGGCAAGACGGTTACTTTTTAGTGCGTTCTCGATATTTTTCAAGCTTGGATTCAACTTCTTCCCAGCGTTCGAAAGTTGTTTCATGTTCTGCTTCTAATGCTTCGAGTTTGTTTTGAGTTTTGGACATTTCTTCCGCTGATTTTTTGTAAAATTCAGGGTCGGACATAAGTGTCTGAATTTCTTCTATTTCAGTCTCAAGTCTTTCAATCTTTACAGGTAATTCGAGGATTTCTACTTCACAAGACTCAAAGTCACGCTGTTCTTTGTAGCTTAGTTTTTCAGGGCGTTTTTCAGCGATTTCTTTCTGCGATTTTACTTTTGACTCTTTTGTCTTGGCTTCGGTTTCCAGTTGTGGACGTTGTCTTAGCCAGTCGTCGTAACCACCCACATACTCCCTTACAGTTGCATCACCTTCGAAGGCTATTGTTCCTGTCACGACATTATTCAGGAAGACACGATCATGACTGACAATAATTACTGTTCCGGGGTAATCCATAATCTTGTCTTCCAGTAGCTCAAGAGTTTCAGCATCTAGATCGTTGGTCGGTTCATCCATTATCAGCAGATTGGAAGGCCTGGTGAAAAGGCGCGCCAGTAAAAGACGGTTGCGCTCACCGCCGGAAAGAACACTGACCGGAGAATTTGCCCTGTCAGGTGCGAATAGAAAATCTTTCAGATAACCCATGATGTGTTTTGCACGCCCGTTGATGGTCACAGTGTCATTACCGTCAGCAACACTGTCCCGGACAGATTTATTAGGATCAAGCTGTTCACGGTGCTGGTCGAAATATGAAATTTCAAGCTTTGTTCCAAGTTTTACGCTTCCTGAATGGGCTTTTAATTTGCCTAGTAAAACTTGAATTAGTGTTGTTTTACCTGCACCATTCGGGCCTATGATACCAATGCGGTCTCCGCGCATGATGGATGTATTCAGGTTTTTAAAAACTGGTTTATCGTCCCATGAAAATGATGCGTTGACCGTTTCGGCAACAACTTTTCCTGAACGGGCTGCTTCCTGAATTTCGATGGTGGCTCGACCTGTACGTTCCCGTCTGGATTTACGTTCTTCGCGTAGTTTTTTCAGAGCACGAACCCTTCCTTCATTTCTTGTACGGCGGGCTTTGATACCCTGTCTGATCCAGACTTCCTCTCTGGCCAGTTTTTTATCAAATTCAGACCAGTTTTTTTCTTCAGCATCGAGCAGTTCTTCTTTGCGCTTTAGAAATGTATCGTAATCGCAGGCCCAATCCGCAACATTGCCGCGATCCAGTTCAATTATACGTGTCGCTATACGTCTTAGGAACATGCGGTCATGAGTGATGAAAATAAGTGTTTTAATGTTTTTAAGAATGAATTCTTCAAGCCATGCAATGGAGTCTATATCAAGATGGTTGGTCGGTTCGTCCAGAAGCAATACGTCCGGTTTACTTGCAAGCGCACGGGCAAGCAGGGCACGTCTTTTGAGTCCTCCGGAAAGGTTTTCAAAACGCATATCAGGAGTCAGGGACAGACGTGATATTACCATTTCAATAGTGGTAAGAGCTTCCCATCCTCCATGACTTTCCATGATTTCTTCTATCTCTGAAAGCCTGGCAACATCACCTCCTGAAGCAACTTCAAGGCTGACAGCGTGATATCTGTTTAATGCGTCGCCAAGTTTACCAAGCCCGCCTGCAACAATCTCGAAGATGGACCCTTCAAGAACTTCTGGGACTTTCTGGGACAGTCTTGCGACAGTCACTCCCTTCTGGTTTGCAATGTTGCCGCTATCGGGGACAAGGTCGCCGCTCATGAGGCGCAGCAGGGTGGATTTGCCTTCCCCGTTACGTCCAACAATACATATGCGTTGTCCTTCTTCCACCTGAAAGGATATTTCATCAAGCAGCAAAGGGCCGCCGAAAGACATGGAAACGTTATTTATGCTCATCAAAGCCATACGGTTAACTCCGTTCTATATTTGAATAAACTTTATTATATAAATGAAGACAGGTGTTATCTTATCTAATAGTATTTCGTAGTGAGGGCGGCAGTGTAGAATTTTGTTGTAAAAAAAGAAAGTCTATTAATCATGGTTAAAAAGGCAATTTGCAGTGCCATACAAGCTGTTGACGAAACTTGCAAGGTAGTGCAGATAAGCCCTATAAAGGTTTATACGTTTGATATAAGTAATTACAGACTAAGTATATATAAAATTTGAAGGCTGAAAGTAAATGAAAACTGGTGACAGGTTATTGGACATTTTTCAGGATGAAACATTAGAGCGGCTCGATAATATTGAAGACGGCCTGCTCAAGCTTGAGAATTGTGCCTCTGATTGTACTCCGGAATTGATTAATTCAATTTTCAGAGATGCTCATTCCATTAAAGCCGGATCCAATTTACTTAAGCTCGGTAAGATTGAAGAACTATCTCATAAATTGGAAAATGTTTTAGAGATGATCCGTTCTGAAGGATTGATTCCTACAGAACTTATTATAACTGCTTCTCTTGAGTCCGTTGATAAACTTCGTATTTTGTCTGAGGATTTGCTTAATAGTGATTCAAAGAGTATTCGGTTGCAGAAAACAATGCTTGAAGTTTCAGTGCAAAGAGCCCTTGCCGCTCAAGCTTGAGGAAGTCTTATAAGAATTGAAAACGGCTGCGCTTTGTAAGTGCAGCCGTTTTTTTGTCAGCTTAAATTTTTTCAACTATCTCTTTCGCCCACTCAGTTATAGCCGGCCTTTCTGGGTCCCCGTCAATTTTCAGGGAGTTCCCAATAATTACAGCACCCATCTTTTCTAGCTTTTCTTCAATAGCGTCTACAGCTCCGCAAAAATAAGTGTAATCTGAATCTCCGCATCCGAATACTCCGACTTTTTTATCCTTCAAGCCGGCATCTTCCAGAGAATCATAAAGCGGAATGAAATCATCTTGCAGTTCAATCTCTTCATCACCCCATGTAGAGCAACCGAAAAGTATAATGTCATAGCTTTGTTCCAGATCATTAATTTTAATTTCGGTTACGTTCTTAAGTTCAACATCCATGTCTTTCGAGGCCATCTCTTCAGCAATATATTCTGCAGCTGTTTCCGTATTTCCAGTGGTTGAACCATAGACGATTAATGACTTTGACATAAGTTTCTCCTTAAAAAATGATTAGTTTGTTCGCTTAACAGACGCAATATTGAAAATGAAAGTCAAAGTCAATAGGAAGATGTTAGAAGATTCATTAAGATTTAATTAAAATATTTTTAAATAGGTGGCTGAGTATTTACTGCATACTTAAGTGGTGTTATGCATTTGTCTGAGACTGATCTTATATCTCTTTTTTGCTCGTTTTTTTAAAGATTTGCAAAGAAATATATGAGTACTTGCCCTCCCCGGGTTAGGTAAAGGTCTTAAATTCATTTACAATTAAGATTGATTACGTGAGATGATAGAGTCTTTCGTATTTAGTGCAATTCTTTATTCTTCCGGCTGATTTTTTCTGCTACTGTCTGCATATTCTGATTAATTCAGAAATTTTATTGCAGCTATTCCGTATCTATCAAATTTCCGGCCGGGACTCTAAGACAACCTAAACATATTATGGAGGCCAGATTTATGGACGTTCAACTTGATGTTACCGGAATAGATTCATGGGGTTTCAAAAATGACGGACCGTTAATTATTGCAGGACCTTGTAGCGCTGAGTCCCGTGAGCAGCTTATGGATACAGCCAAAGGTATTGCCGATAAAGGGGTACATCTTTTGCGCGCCGGTATCTGGAAACCACGCACACGCCCTAACTGTTTTGAAGGTATGGGGGAAGAAGGTCTGAAGTGGTTGGTAGAAGCCAAAGAAGCTACTGGACTGCCCATTTCTTGTGAAACGGCCAATCCTGAACATGTTGAGCTTTGTCTAAAATACGGAGTGGATCTTATCTGGGTTGGTGCAAGAACAACAGTCAATCCTTTTGCTGTGCAGGCTCTCGCTGATGCACTAAAAGGGACTGATATTCCGGTGCTGGTTAAAAATCCCATTAATCCTGATGTTGAACTTTGGATAGGAGCTTTAGAGCGGCTTAATAAAGCCGGAGTTAAAAAACTCGGCGCTATCCATAGAGGTTTTTCTTCTGCGCGACCAACTGAATATCGTAATGCTCCAAACTGGAGAATTTTCATTGAACTGCGCCGTCGTTGTGAAGGTATGCCTATTATCTGTGATCCCAGTCATCTTTGCGGTAAGCGTGAACTCATTCCAGCAGTAGCGCAGAAAGCTTTAGATCTACTGTTTGATGGTCTTATGATTGAATCTCATATTAATCCTGACGTAGCCCTAAGTGACAGCAAACAGCAGTTTACACCTGAAGATTTAGGGAAAGTTCTTGATGGACTTGAAGCGCGCCATCCTGCTGCGGAAGATCAGGACTTTGTACACAGAGTCGAGAATAAGCGTCAGCGCCTTGAAGAAATTGATGATACCATTGTTGAGCTTCTTGCTGAACGTATGGCATTGGGACGTAAAATAGGGGAACTTAAAAAGATTCGTGGTATTGCTCTTCTTCAGCCTGCTCAGTGGAAAAAAACTGTTGAAAAACGTACTCGTGAAGGTGTTGCGCGTGGTATGGATGAACATTTTATGCTGCGTATTTTTCAGTATATTCATGAAGAATCTCTGCGTCAGCAGGAAAATGTGTTGGCCGGAGAAGACTAAATGCCAAGTGTTGACGTAGAATTACGGGGCGAGTTTGATAACTCTTACGAGATCACAGTTAACTACGACATTATGAATGAAGTTGTCAGTGATCTTTGTGCGCGTAAATTCGGCCATACTCCTGTTGTAATATGTGATGAAAATACTCGTGAGCTTTTCGGCCTTAACCTGGCCGATAAGCTCGCACTTAAAGATATTGACCCGCTGTTGCTTACTGTTCCTGCCGGCGAGCACAGCAAGTCTATTGATGTATTCGGTTCTCTGCTTGAAGCTATGCTTGAGGCTGGAATCACCCGTCAGGACGTGGTCGTAGCTCTCGGCGGTGGAGTTGTCGGAGATTTGTCCGGCTATGTTGCAGGAAGCTACATGCGTGGTATTAATTTTGTGCAGGTTCCGACAACATTGCTGTCTCAGGTTGATTCGTCTGTCGGTGGTAAGGTTGCTGTTAATATCAGTGGTGGCAAAAACTATTGTGGCATGTTTTATCAGCCCAAACGTGTCTATTCAGATATCTCCGCTCTTGATACTCTTCCTGAGCGTGAAATTCTCAGTGGACTTGGCGAAGTGGTTAAACATGGCTTTATATATGATAGAGAATTTGTCGAATTCCTGCATGATAATGCTGAAAAGATTCTCAGTCTTGATAAGACCGTCATGCCTAAAGTTGTAGCTAGATGTTGTGAAATCAAGGCTGATGTTGTGTCCCGCGATGAGAAGGAAGGTGGAGTACGCCGGATTCTTAATTACGGACATACTGTAGGACATGCTATTGAAACATTTGCCGGATACAAAATTTCCCATGGGGAATGTGTCGCTTATGGTATGAGAATTGTGGCTCGGGCTTGTAATAAAGCCGGAATGCTTTCAGATGAAGAGCTTAAGCTGCATGAATCCGTAATGGATAAACTTAATCTTGCCACAGGCTGTCTTGACATTGAGACGTCTCAGATCATGGAACTCATGAAAAGAGACAAGAAGGTTAAGCAGGGCGCAGTCGTTATTGTTGCTCTGGACAAGCTTGGTAATGCTGTTGTTAACGAAGATTTTCCTCTTGAGTTTATTGAGGCGGAATTGCTTGATTTTGAATAATGGCAATATTGATATCGTGTAACGATATATTTCTGCTATCGTTCTACTGACTTTAAAGGTGACAGGTTAAACGGATTCCGTTTGACCTGTCGCTTTTTTTGAATTTCTATTGAGCATTAATAACACGGAGTGAAAATGCATAAGATATCTACAAAATTAGTTAATGGCGGTAATGATGCGGCAATGCAGCAGATCAATACTATCAACCCTCCTTTGCATCGGGCTTCTACTGTATTGTTCGATTCTTATTCGGATATGCTTAAAGCTAATTGCGGACAGTTCGAAGGGATAGAGTACGGGACATCCGGTCTGGCTGCACAAAAGGCTTTTGAGTCTGCTATGGTGGAGCTTGACGGTTCATACGGCTGCAAAGCATTTCAGTCAGGCATCAGTGCTATTGCCATGGTATTGATGGCTTTTACTCGTCAGGGCGATCATATTCTTATTTGTGATAATGTTTATGGCCCTACCCGCCATTTTTGTGATGGTTTTTTATCCAAATATGGCGTGAAGACTGACTATCTGCCTTCCAGCGCCGGAGCTGATGTTATTGATTTCATCAGAGATGAAACTAAACTTATTTTTATGGAATCTCCTGGTTCAAATACTTTTGAAATCCAAGATGTTCCGGCTATAACTTCTATCTGCAGGGAAAAAGGCGTTGTTTCTGTAATTGATAACACATGGGCAACTCCACTCTATATGAATCCTTTTGAGCTTGGCGTAGATATTTCGATTCAGTCTGCAACAAAGTATATTACAGGTCACTCAGATATCTTGCTGGGAACTGTATCTACAAATGAAAGGTATTGGGAAACCTTTAAAAAATGTTGCGGTCTGTTCGAGGCATTTGCGCCGCAGGAAGATTGTTATCAGGCGTTGCGGGGATTGCGTACACTTGCAGTGCGGTTAAAGCATCATGAACTTGCTGCTCTTGATGTGGCAACGTGGCTTTCTGAACATGATATGGTTGATGCTGTTATACATCCTGCTCTTGCAAACCATCCACAGCATGAGCTTTGGAAAAGAGATTTCAAGGGCTCCAGCGGTTTATTTGGATTTACTCTTAAAGAGGAATTTGAAGATATGGATCATTCGCTCTTTGTGGATAATCTTGGGCTGTTCGGGTTAGGTTATAGCTGGGGTGGCTACAAAAGTCTGATCACAGGTGGAAAATTCATGAGGACTAATCATTTCGGATACGAAGGTAAGACCATATTCAGATTGAATATAGGAATGGAAGACGTTGATGATTTGAAACAGGATTTGAGTAAGTCTCTTCAGAAATTAAAAAAGTAATAGTATTATTGAAAATATGCAGATTTCACATAACTTTTTAAAATGTTGTGTGAGTGTCACGGGGTCTCTTTTAAAAAGGGGCCTTCGTGACTTGCGCCATTGTTAGTCATACTCAGATAAAAATATCTGCTGGGCCTTGGCTGCCTGCAAATATATTTGTTGAAATTCAGGTATTCCTATTTCCTCAGCCCAGTGCAGATATATGGATTTAAGAAAATTTTTGCGTAGCATGGGGGCCGCGTTGAGACGGTTCTGGATTGCTTTTTCTACGTTCATTTCACATATAATATTGTGTAGTGTTTCGGCGCGATGAATTATTCTATGTGAGCTTTCGATCAGCTCGTTTCCAGTCTTGGCAATTTGCTTCCTTAATGAATCTTTTTTCAGAAGAACGTTCAATTTTTCTACTAAGTCATCGGCATTGTCAGCTTCATACGAGACAAGATGTCTGCCGTCTTCAAAAATATCGAAAAGGCCTTGCTCGATTTTAGGAGTCAGTAAGCATGCTCCGCAGGCCAAGGCTTCAAAGACTCTGAAATTAAGGTCGCCGCGTTCAGCTATATTGAGGACAACCCGTGCTCTTGGAAAAAGTTTACGATATTCTCCCTGTGTTACATGTAATCCGGGCACTCGCATAGCAACTTTATCAAGAAATTTCATGCGTGCAGGAGTAAGCACTGGGTCCACCTTACCTACAAATAGTAAGTCCCACTCTTTTTCCATTTCAAGCGGAACATCTGCATCCATGACTATTGGTGGAAACCAGACCAGTCTTGATTCTTTAAGTCTGGGCTTGAAACGTTCAAGGTGATCTTTGAGACTGACAAGGCAGATATCGAATCCCTGGGCGTAGAGTGGATACCAACTATGAATATGGGTATCGATGCAGTGGAAAATAGTCAGACATGGATATGATTCTACTCCTGCCAGAGGAGGGGCAATGGATCGATCTGCGTAAACCACGGCAAAGGGTTCATCCCCTGTCTTTTCGAGAATGTCCTGCCAAGTAAATACCTGTTGTCCGCAGATGGGAATGTGAATGGTTTTATAGCCAAGTTCGTCCATGCCGGTACGGAAGAAAGTGTTACCTATCCACGCGATTGTTTTTGCTGCTTTGTTCATCTCTTGTATGAAGATAACAATTAATTAAATAAATTTAAAGCAGGACGTTTGGGTTGTACCTGGGTAAGTTATTGCAGTTGGTTATGTTTGATCATGGAGCGGATTGTCAGTTCATCAAGATCAAGTGGAGGAGTAAACTTAAAACCGCAAATGTTGTTTTCTTTCCATACTGCGACCACGTTCTGGCTGCTGAGAAAACCTATGTTATCATTAAAAATGCAGCCACGTATAAAGAGTTTGTCTTGCGGGCTGATTTTGCTTTGGTCTTCCGACCCGTTGATACTTATGCGCATACCTACAGGTGAAATATCAAGTATTGTTATGTCTATATCGCCTTTTTCAGATGATACATAAATGTCACACTGTCGGAAAAAATTTTCAATTTTTGAAAGTTTTATTCTGTTTGTTTTTCTTCTATCAAATAGTGTATTCATGAATTTCTCCATCGGGAGCAAACAGTAATTGCGAAAATAGATCAAGTGAATTATTTTTATTTTGCTTGATCAGGCCTCTTTTAACTCTTGGCTAAAGACGTTAAACGGGTTAAGTTATTAGAATCTAGGTAATAGTGATATAATATTTGATGCATATCTATATTTAAGGTGTTGTGTAAAATAAATTTGGGGGATTGTGGTGAGGAAGTTATTGGTAATTTTTATTTTGGCAGGGATGATGCTCTCCGGCTGTGTCTATGTTGATATGGATGTAGAAAATTCCCCGGCACCTGGGCTCGACTTCAGCAAGTTCAAGACTTTTGCTTTTAAAAAGAAAAGTGAGTCACGCAAAGAACTCGAATCTGGCCTTCTCGGTACAGCAAAAGCAGAGCTGGAAGCTAAAGGATTCAGGTATGATCCCAATTCCCCTGATTTTCTGGTGCTGGTTAATTTCGGTTCAAAGTCGTTTATTGAGCGCGGAGTAACCTATAAAAGAGATGCATTTGAATATAATTTTATCAGCAAGACCAATACAAACGTAGGAGCTGTAAAGGATTCAGATGTAAATCGTCAGGATAATACTGTTCGTATTTATTTAATGACCCCTGAAAATGAAGGTGAAAAGACTTTTCTCTGGCGTGGAAAAGCTTCCAGTGTCGATTTTGAAGGAGTGGGCATTGTTGGAAAGTGTCTTGTTAAAGGAGCTCTTCTAAAGTTCCCTGCAGCAGAAGGAACTTTTCATGAAAAGATGAATGTGAGAGATTGCAAATAATATTTTCTTATTAAGTTGACGTAAAGCCTTCGGAAGTAATTCCGGAGGCTTTTTTTTTGGGGATTAATATAAAATTACATACCTGCTTGACATCCATAAAATTTATTGGCAGTTTTTAATAACTATATAACAATATTTTTATATACGTAAGTAGTTGTAAATTCCTCAGGAAACGGAAAACGGTGTGAATCCGTTGCAGGTGCGCTGCTGTAACCGGAGTTATGAATTTAAAAATGGTAAAAATTCACTGGTCAAACGGGAAGAATTTATACCATGCGTCAAATGTATCCGGAAGCCAGAAGACGTCCTGTGGAAATGGTGCTGAACTTCGCAAACAAGGTCAGAAGCGAATAAAATTATTCGCGCCGCAAGGTACACTTTAAAATGGAGAACACTATGCAGACGCACACACTTGGTTACCCAAGAATAGGTAGTAATCGTGAATTAAAACAAAAACTGGAAGCATACTGGCGAGGTGATGTCTCAGCAGATGATCTCGCGATAACTGCTCAAAAAATCAGACTCAATCATTGGAATATTCAGGCTGGAGCTGGAGTCGACCTGCTACCTGTCGGAGATTTTTCATATTATGATCATATGCTCGATAATGCTGTAAGATTCGGCGCTATTCCAGAAAGGTATAATGTTGAAAACGGTCAGGCCTCCCTTGATGACTATTTCAGAATGGCCAGAGGTGAAGCTGGGGAAAACGGAATTCCTGCAATGGAAATGACTAAGTGGTTTGATACAAATTACCACTACATAGTTCCCGAATTTAAAAAGGATCAAAGTTTCAGGTTGGCTGATGACTCACTTATCAGGCAGGTCGAAGAAGCTGCTTTTGCGGGACATAAAGTTAAGGCCGTGCTTCCCGGGCCTTTGACTTTTTTAATGCTAGGAAAGTGCGCCGACGAGCAGTTTGACAAGTTGAACCTGCTTCAAAATTTAATTCCGGCTTACGTTGAGCTTATCGAAAAGCTGTCTGGTAAATGTAGCTGGATTCAATTCGATGAACCTGTTCTTGCTCTTGATCTTGATGAAGAAGTTAAGAGACTTTTTGGGCCTGTTTACAGGACTTTTAAGGAAGCGTCATCAAATCTGAGGATTTTGGTTGCCACGTATTTTGGTGGACTTGGCAATAATCTTGATGTTGCTGCTCATTTACCTGTTGATGGATTGCATGTCGATTTAGTTAGAGGGTATCAGGATCTTGGGCTTTTGCTTAAAACGATCAACTCCGATTTAAGTCTTTCACTTGGAGTCGTGGATGGCAGAAATATCTGGCGGGCTGATCTTGAGAAGGCAATTTCCACTGTGAAATCTGCTTGCAGTGTACTTGGCAGTGACAGGGTTTTTGTTGCTCCTTCGTGCTCACTCCTTCATGTGCCTTTTGATCTGGATCTTGAAACAAAACTTGATGATGAGATTAAGTCGTGGATGGCCTTTGCAAAGCAGAAGTGTTCAGAAGTAAGAATTATTGCAGATGCTGTTAGTGGGCTTGATGTTAGCACAGAACTTGCGGAAAATAGGGCTGCTTTTGAATCTCGTAAGAATAGCAGCAGGGTCCACAATTTAAAAGTGTCGCAACAACTTGCAGGTCTTAAACCTGAAGATTTTCATAGAAAATCTTCTTACCCTGTCCGTGCAGAAATTCAGCATACCTCACTGGGATTTCCATTACTCCCAACAACCACAATAGGTTCTTTTCCACAGACTTCTGAAGTTCGTGCAAAACGAAGTGCTTATAGGAATAATCGAATTGATCAGCCAGAATATAAAGCCGCCATGTACAAATATATTGAAGACTGCATTCGTCGTCAGGAAGATATGGGCTTAGATGTTCTGGTTCATGGTGAACCTGAGCGTAATGACATGGTAGAATATTTTGGAGAAAATTTTGAAGGATATTGTTTCACTTCTAATGGATGGGTACAGAGCTACGGATCTAGATGCGTAAAGCCTCCAATTATATTTGGAGACATTTCACGACCTGTCCCTATTACTTTAGATTGGATTAACTATGCTCAGTCTCTTTCAGATAAAGAAGTTAAAGGGATGCTTACCGGACCTGTAACAATACTTTGTTGGAGTTTTGTGCGTGATGATCAGCCTCGCAGTGAAACATGCCGTCAGATTGCTCTTGCTGTACGTGATGAAGTGGCTGACCTCGAAAAAAGCGGGGTTAAAGTTATTCAGATTGATGAACCTGCTTTGCGCGAAGGACTTCCACTGAGGAAATCCGAGCAGAAAGAATATTTGAGATGGGCAGAAGAGGCTTTTCGCCTTTCATCGTCCTGCGTTAAAGATGAGACTCAGATACATACCCACATGTGCTACTGCGAGTTTGATGAGATCATCGATTCAATAGCGGCACTCGATGCTGATGTTATCAGTATCGAAGCCAGCCGTAGCCGTATGGAACTCCTCGGCAGTTTTGAGCAGTTCAGTTATCCAAATGAAATAGGACCGGGAGTTTATGATATCCATAGCCCTTCAATACCTGCGCAAGCTGACATGGAATTACTCCTTGAAAAGGCTTTGAAAGTAATTCCTGCTGAGCGTCTCTGGGTAAATCCTGATTGCGGATTGAAAACGCGTAAGTGGGACGAAGTGGAGCCTGCACTAAAAAATATGGTTCAGGCAGCAATTAACGTTCGCAAAAGATTGAATTAATTAAAATAAAAGTTTTTTTCGGGGCACATGTTTGTGTCCCGAAAAAAACTTTAAAATAATGGAGAAGAAAAATGCAAGTTGCAAAAAGTATTAGTGAGTCAGGTCAGTTTTTTTCATTTGAATTCTTTCCACCAAAAGATAAAGCAACTTGGCCAGTTTTTATGGAAAAAGCGCAAAGATTGACTGACTTGAATCCTCTTTTTGCTTCAGTAACTTACGGTGCTGGGGGAACAAGTCATGAAAATTCTTTAGAGGTCTGTTCCGCTATTAAAAAAGACATGGGAGTTAATATTCTTGCCCATCTAACCTGCGCTGGAGCAAGTGAGAATTCGATTGATGATTTTGTAGGTCAGCTCAGTCAGATTGGAGTTACTGACATTTTAGCTCTCGGTGGAGACGGCCTGGCTGAATCTAATGTTAAGAGCCGTTTTTTTCATGCCGTTGACCTTGTAGAATATGTAGATGAAAAATTTTCTGAAGTTGGAATCGGTGTTGCCGGATATCCCGGCGGGCATCCTGATTGTCCGTCTATAGTCAGGGATATAAAATTTCATAATGACAAGCTTGCTGGCGGTGCCGACTTTACAATAACTCAACTTTTTTTTGATAATAGACAGTTCTTTGATTATACACAGCGCGTAGCAGCTCTTGGTGTAGAACGTCCTGTGATTCCGGGGGTTTTACCAATACAATCGCTGGCTTCATTGCGCAGAATTATGTCATTGTGCGGAGCAGCTATACCCGGAGATCTTTATTGCGGAGTTGAAAAGGCTTTTAAAGATGGTGGTGATGCGGCTGTTATGGATTTTGGGTTTGAATTCGCTCGCAAGCAAATAGCTGGCCTGCTTGATGGAGGAGCTCCGGGAGTGCATATTTATACGCTTAACCGGGCAGCAATGTGTGAAAAACTGATTGCGACTTTAAAAGCGGATGGATATTTTAACTAAGTTTTTTATCTGACTGTATTGTTAATGCAAAAATCCCCCACCAATTTAAAGTTTGGCGGGGGATTTTTATATTTGGAGGAATAATCTTAAAGGAAACCTTTGAACGTTTCAGCAATTTGCGCTGCGCTCTTTACCCGCTCGGGGCCATGTTCAATGATGAAAGGAAGAATTTTGTCTGAATAGTTACCAAGACCTGACAAAAGGGTCTCACTTATTCCTTTGGAGGAGGGAGAGGCTATAAAATCTTTAATTTCAGTATACAATGTTTTAGCTTCCGAGACGGAGTTGTTACCGGATGTGTATGCAGTTGAGGCGTGGTTATATACTTTTTTAGCTTTATCAATGCTGTTCGGGTCAGTAATAATTTTGGTCAGTTTTGAAGTCAGTGTAGAGTCTGTTGTTGCAGAGTCCATACTTTCAGAAAAAGCAACCATTTTGAAAAGTTTGCTGAAACCTGATTCTGAGTTGATAGAGTCAAGTTTTCCAGCAACGCTGGAGCTTTCACCTGGGCTTATGAGGCTCATGGTGGCCGTTTGTGCATCAACAAGGTTTTCTGTGGAATCAGAAAAGCCTGTATAGACATTTTTTGCACGGGTCAGCAAAGTTGTTCCTTCTGCTGCACTTTTAGCTGTCTCTGCAGAGGAGGTGAGGTCATTGAAGCTGAATGCTTGTGCGGGAGTCAGTTGGATAAGTATGCAGGATAGGGCCAGCAAACATATTGTCAGGGAATGTGATAATTTTGAGTAACTCATTTTTGAATGCTCCATTTTTTTTAGTTAGTATTAAACTATACGGAAAAGTTTTCTTTTTAGCTATTAGAAAACATAGTGTCTGCTATCCTATGCTAACTGGAGAAATATTTCATATGATTTATGACAATTTACTTTTTCAATGTTTTCGAATTTGAAGGAGTATGGCTTAAAATTTTGTCGTTACAGCTGGGCAAAACTTTGAACAGCTGGAAGGAAATGGCTGAATGTTAAAAATAAAAAAGCCGCAACTATTGTTGCGGCTTTTTTATTTGAAAAATGGTGCCGAAGAGAAGACTCGAACTTCCACGGGGGAACCCCCACTAGACCCTGAACCTAGCGTGTCTACCAATTCCACCACTTCGGCACTGCGAGAATGTATCTATAAAGATAGTCAGGAAATTGCAAGCTGTTTTTAATAAAAAAACTCATTTTCTTAATAAAATGTATAGCTCTCAAAAATTTACCGCCCGCAATTCTGTCCCTGTGGTGGCTTGAATTGCGGGCGGTTCTAGGTAGGTATAATGGCTTTTATCAGTGTTTATTTTCTAAAATCTATCGGCACATAGTTTCTAGGAGTTTCTCCTGTGTAGATCTGTCTGGGACGATTGATTCTGGTTGTGGGGTTACAGAAATCTTCATACCAATGTGCGATCCAGCCGGGCATCCGGCCGATAGCGAACATTACCGGGAACATTGCAACCGGAATTCCCAGAGCCCGTAGAATTATTCCGGAGTAAAAATCAACGTTGGGATAAAGTTTTCTTTCAGTAAAGTAATCGTCGGAAAGAGCCCTTTCTTCGAGTTTCATAGCAATATCGAGTAATTCATCATTAAAACCCTGTTCAAGTAAATCGTGAGTTGCTTTTTTAAGGATGCGGGCACGCGGGTCAAAGCTTTTATATATGCGATGCCCAAAGCCCATGAGGCGGCATTCTTTGTTTTTAACTTTTTCGATATACTCTTCA
The DNA here is from genome assembly GCF_000425265.1 of Maridesulfovibrio zosterae DSM 11974. Classification (NCBI taxonomy): domain Bacteria; kingdom Pseudomonadati; phylum Thermodesulfobacteriota; class Desulfovibrionia; order Desulfovibrionales; family Desulfovibrionaceae; genus Maridesulfovibrio; species Maridesulfovibrio zosterae. The sequence continues at coordinate 465,221 of NZ_AUDC01000011.1, read as the reverse complement.
ATTGTGTAATTGCCATCTTTGATATTCTCCAGCATATCGATAACTGCTGCGTTAGCTCCGCCGTGGAGTCTTCCCCAGAGGGCGCATATTCCAGATGATACAGATGCAAAAATATTTGCCTGTGTGGAGCCAACCATTCTTACAGTAGAAGTTGAACAGTTCTGTTCATGGTCTGCGTGGAGCTGGAAAATAAGCGAAAGAGCTTTTACTGCTTCCTCCGGTGGATCGTACTGCTTGTATGGAATGGAAAACATCATGTGTAGGAAATTGTGGCAGTAACTTAGATCCGGGTCGGGGTAGACAAAAGGTCTACCTATGGATTTGCGGTACGAAAATGCTGAAATAGTTCTTACTTTAGAGATAATTTTCCCCACAGCAAGAAAGAATTCGGACTTGTTGTTTATGTCATAAAGATCAGGGTGATAGCTTCCAAGTGCATTAATAACAGCAGACAAAATAGCCATAGGCTGATTCTTGTGAGACGGAAAGCCTTCAAAGTGATGATGCAGGTCTTCGTGAATCAGTTCTTCTGCTGTGAGCAGGGCACTGAATCTAGCGAGGTCTTCTTTGAGTGGCAGTTCTCCAAAAATGAGCAGCCATGCTGTTTCAATGAACTTACCATGTTCAGCAAGATCTTCAATAGGGTAGCCGCGATAACGGAGGATTCCATTTTCACCGTCAACAAAAGTGATATTGCTGGTGCAGGAGCCTGTATTACCATATCCGGGATCGAAAGTTATGAGTCCGCTTTGCGCTCGAAGATTTCTTATATCAATGCCTATTTCGCCTTCTGAACCTTTGATCACTGGCAGTTCATACTCTTTACCATCGTATTTAAGTGTGGCTTTTTCTTGATCATTCATAATGAATCTCCTCCGGTTAGTAGGTCGGCGCGCTTGTTAGTGTGTCCTGTTTTTATGCAAAATTACGCAACAAAAAACGGTTCTTGCGTATTAGTATTACGCAGACTCGCATTATGCCGGTTCTTGCGGTCCGGTTTCAAGGTTCTGTTGCCTTGATATGGTCCGGATATGTAAGCGGGCAAAAATGTGGCTAATATTGACTGGATTTATTCTCTCAGTGTCTGACGAGTGTTTCCAGTGTAAAAGTTATCTGGCTGAATGCTGGGTAAGTTGCAGGATACAACCTCCCGATGTTGTAAATACTCTTATGCAAAATCTTCAAAAAAGTCCAGTCCGACCATATGAATAATCACTTCCAATGTTCTTTATTATAAAAAATATAATAAAGAGACGTGCTAGTCTTATGAATCAAGTATGAAATACTCTATGGAATATTTTCGCATACGATTATGAATTGTGCCTCTGCTGACACCAAGAATCTCAGCAGCTTTTGTCTTATTTCCTCCTGCCTGTTTCAGTGCAGACAGCAGTTCCTGTTTTTCGTGAGGGACATTTATTTTGCCTATTTCCGGTGGCCATGTACATTTATTCTCTACAGGGTTTTCAATATGCGGCGGAAGATGGGAAGGTAGAATCGGGCCATCGTCCTTGACTACCCATGCATATTCAAGGGCACTTTTAAGTTCTCTGACATTACCGGGCCAATTATACTGCATAAGACATTTCATTGTTGCAGGGGCAGGGCCTTCTCCCTTTTCAAGGTGTACCTTGTTTTGAATGAAATGCTCAATCAGTAAGGGGATATCTTCTTTTCGTTCGCGCAGCGGTGGTAGATGTATAGGAATCACATTGATGCGGAAAAAAAAGTCTTCACGGAATTTCTTCTGCTGCACCAGGTGCAGCAGATTTTGATTGGTGGCGGTTATAAGACGGGCATCCATTGACAATGGCATACTTTCGCCAACCCTTTCAAAAGTGCGGGTTTCAAGCACCCGGAGTAATTTTACCTGTATAGATAGAGGGACATCACCGATTTCATCCAGAAAAATATCCCCGCCTGCCGCTTCTTCAAAACGGCCCTGCCTATGGCGATAAGCTCCGGTAAAGGCTCCCTTCACATGTCCGAACAGTTCGCTCTCAAGCAGGGCATCGTTTAATGCTGCACAGTTGAGTTGAACGAATGGTTTGCCGCTGCGGGGACTTAGTTCGTGAATGGCTTGCGCAGCCAGTTCCTTTCCAGATCCTGATTCACCGAAGATGATTACTGGAGCATCAGAGCGGGCTGCTTTTTTTATTAGTGTATATACTTTCTGCATTGCAGGGGAATTACCTATGAAACCACAGAACCCGATTTCATCGCGGTGCAGCTTCTGCGAAAGTTCACGGATGATAAGTTCCTTGCGATCAATCTCAGTTATATCGGTTAAGGTTTCCACAGCTCCAAGAATATTGCCATCTTCATCCTGAAGTAGAGATGCATTTTTAAGTACATGTAGATAATTACCGTTTTTACCACGTATGTGGCAGTTTTTACGGCTTTCTTTTCGTTTATTAAACAATCTACACCAGTGTTGTTTTCCTTCTGCCCGTGATCTCTGGCAGGCATCACATCCCAGAACTGAGCAAGGCTTGTTGAGTACTTCTCCTTTGCTAAATCCAGTCATGCGCAGCAATGCATCATTTACAAGCATTATAGTCCCATCTGGGCGGATTATGATTAGCCCGTCATTCATGGTATCTATAACTTCCCTTAAATATAAATTGATATCCTGTTCGGTCATGGTGGTATTTAATATTTTAAAAGTGTTGGTAATTAGATTTTATTAACACATTTGAACATATGTTTAAACATGTGTCCAATCAAGTGCTCCGTTTCAGGCTGATTGGTTTTAAATAATGATGAAAAGGTAGCTATAAAGTGTAGATCTATGTTAGTTATTAAAAGAATGGAATATTCAGGCATGAATTCTGCTTTGTGTCTCGTGAAAACGGAAAGAATCATAATGATGTAGAAGTAATAACGAGTACAGAATTCAGGAAGATTATATGACAGCTAAAAAAAATGGATTGTCTAGAAGGAATTTTTTGAAAGGGCTGGGCGCAGGAAGTGCGGCTATGCTCCTACCCTCTGTTGCAGGTGCAAAGAGCTCTGACGGCAGCGAGGAATTATGCACTTTACTTGATCTATCGCGTTGCGTCGGGTGTGGTGAGTGCGTTTCTGCCTGCAGTGAGTCAAATGCAGCTAAGTATCCTCAGCCTGAAAAAAATTATCCGAAAATGTATCCAACCTCGCGTGTGAAGGTTGAGGACTGGTCAGAAAAGCGTGATGTTGATGACCGCCTGACCCCATATAACTGGCTTTTTATACAGAGTGCGGAGGTTGAATACAACGGTGAAATTTATGAAGTTAATATTCCCCGCCGTTGTCTGCATTGTCGTAATGCCCCCTGTGCTAATCTTTGCCCGTGGGGCGCAGCTGGCAGACAGAAGAATGGTATCGTCCGCATTAATGATGATGTTTGTTTAGGCGGTGCAAAATGTCGTTCTGTTTGTCCGTGGCATATTCCTCAGCGGCAAAGCGGAGTTGGGCTGTACCTACGGTTGTTGCCTAAATTTGCTGGTAATGGAGCCATGTATAAGTGTGATCGCTGCTACGATAAAATTAATGATGGAAAGCAGCCAGCCTGCATAGACGTGTGCCCTGAAAATGTTCAGAGCATCGGTCCACGCAGTGAAATTATTGCCAAGGCACATGAACTGGCTGAAAAGAATAACTGGTTTATATATGGAGAGGATGAGAACGGAGGAACCAATACCATATATGTTTCTCCTGTTCCTTTTGATCTTTTAAATGCAGCAATTGAAAAGGGGCCCGGCAAACCTGGACTGGCTCCTGTGGCTGATTCGATGGCAGATGAGGAAAAGCTGGCTTACGCAGTCGGTATAGCTCCTTTTGCCGGAGTTGTGGCTGGAATTATTAAGGCTGGAAATTATCTTTCATCTTCAGCAGGGAGGAAGGACAATGAATAGTCGCCTCTTTGCCCGTTTTTTTAAGATCATTATTTTTATAATGGCTCTTACCGGTGCAGGCCAGATGCCTATTTTTAAACGGTATTATATTGCGGATATCCCCGGTTTAGGCTGGCTGGCTGATTTTTATCTTACCAATAAAATTCATTATCTATTCGGAGCTGTCCTGCTTTTTATGGCTATGTATCTTGTCACAGATTTTATTCTTGCCAGAAAGCAGTCTTTTAAGCTCACTGGATCAGGACTGTTGAGAGTCTCTTTATATGGGGCAGTTATGATCAGCGGAGTTTTGCGGGTGGTTAAGAATTTATCTGCTGTGACTTTTGATCCTTTCACCGTAATGCTTATCGATTGGACCCATCTTGGTTTTGCCATTCTTCTGGGTATTGCAGCTATTTATGCTTTCTTTAAAGGCCGTAGGCCATACATCTTTAGTTTACCGGAATTAAAACGGAGTGATACCCGTGTGTAGATATCCTGAGAGCAAAGTTTCCGAAGTGGTTTGTCAGCTGCTTTGGTCATATATAACTATGGAGGGTGGAGATGAGATTCATATGGAAATCAGTGCAGGTGCTGATTACAGTATCCTTTCTATGCACAAGTGCATTTGCTTCTGTGGAGACGGCTCCGGGTAGGGAAATGGCCCGTCAGGCCACCAAGGGGAAGGAGTTGTGGATTACCGCTGATCATTCTAAATTCGATGCATTAAAGCAGCCGTTTAAGAGTGGACCGGAAGTAACCAAGGCCTGCCTGACCTGTCATACTGAAGCCGGGCATCAGTTTCATAAGACCATACATTGGACATGGCTTGACCCTAGAGCAGAGAAAGAGCTTAAGGTCGGTAAAGGTGGTCTGGTTGTAAACAATTTTTGTATTAATATTCAGTCCAACGAACCAAGGTGTACCTCTTGTCACGCAGGTTATGGCTGGAAGAATAAGGACTTTGATTTCAAATCTCAGGAAAAGATTGACTGCCTTGTCTGCCATGAACAGACTGGAACTTATAAGAAGTTTCCTAGCGGTGCAGGAAATCCTCCTCCGCCTCCGGGTAAAAAGTTCGGTAATAAGTTTGTCAAATCTCCAGACTGGAATTTTGTTGCTCAGTCGGTCGGTCGTCCAACGCGCAGAAACTGTGGAACATGCCACTTTTTCGGTGGCGGCGGTGACGGCGTAAAGCACGGTGATCTTGATTCTTCTCTGCTTAAGCCGGGTAAGACATTAGACGTGCATATGGGAATGGATGGTCAGAACTTTGATTGTACCAGATGCCATACAACTGTAAGACACGAAATTGCCGGACGTATCTATTCAACTCCAGCAGCCACTAGTCGTAAATCTCTTCTTGAAGATGATCTAGGTGCAAAGATAATGTGTGAATCATGTCACAGTGCAAAGCCGCACAAGAGCGAGCTGGGCATGAAACTTAACGATCACACTGATAAGGTTGCCTGTCAGAGCTGTCATATTCCAACTTTTGCTAGAGAATTGCCCACAAAGATGTGGTGGGACTGGTCTAAAGCCGGACAAAAGAAGGATGGTAAGCCTTATGAGGTCAAAGGTGAATGGGGCAAACCTGTTTATATGACCAAGAAGGGTGATATGCGTTGGGAAAAGAATGTTGTTCCTGAGTATTATTGGTTTAACGGAACAATTGATACCATCACAGCCAAAACAACAATTGATCCTACCAAGCCTGTGCGTGTATCCATGCCAGTGGGAAGTATAGTCGATAAACATTCACGTATTATGCCTTTTAAAGTTCACCGGGGCATGACTCCTTATGACAAAGTAAATAAAAATATGGTTATCCCGCATCTCTTCGGTAAGGATAGTGCCGCTTACTGGAAGGGGTATGATTGGACAAAGGCCGTAACTGCTGGGATGGAGTACGCAGGACTTCCTTTCAGCGGAGAGGTTGGATTTGTTGAGACTGAATATGTTTACCCGACTACTCATATGGTGGCACCTAAGAATAATGCTCTTGCCTGCGAAGAGTGTCATAGTAAACAGGGACGTCTGGAAAAGTTGACTTGTTTTTATATGCCCGGACGTGATGCCTCCAGTATAGTGGATGCCGGTGGTTGGTTTGTGGTAATTGCTTCTGCTGTAGGTGTTATCCTGCATGCTCTTGGACGGTTATTCATCAAGGGACGCAAGGAGGACTAGTCATGACCGCACAGAATATGAAGAAAATATATCTATATTCCCGTTTCGAGCGTTTCTGGCATTGGACACAGGCCATTCTCATTTGTCTGCTTATGCTCACCGGTATGGAAGTGCATGGCGTGATAACCTTTATGGGGTTTGAAAAGGCCGTTGATCTGCATAATACACTTGGTATCAGTTGGCTGATTCTATTCGTGTTCATTATCTTCTGGTTACTTACAACCGGAGAATGGAAGCAGTATATTCCTACCTCAAAGAAGCTGTTCGCTGTAGCCATGTATTATGCCTCAGGTATTTTCAAGGGAGAAGCACACCCTGTCCAGAAGAGCGAGGATGCTAAACATAATCCTTTGCAACGGTTAGTCTATCTGGGACTTTCTGCAATCCTTCTTCCTTTGCAGATGGTTACCGGGCTGTTGTACTGGACATATAATGACTGGCCGTCCTACGGGCTTGATTTTTTAAGTCTTGAGGTCGTAGCAAGTATTCATATGGGGTGTGCTTTTGCATTGCTTGCCTTCTTGATAGTGCACATCTACATGACCACCACAGGGCATAACATAACCGCACACATTGCCGCTATGTTCAGTGGATGGGAAGAAGTTCCTGAAGATTACAAGGCGGAAGATTGGGAAGTTCACAAGAAGTAGGTTGTAGGTTTTCAGGAATGAAAGGTTCATTATCAAATGAGCAAACCTCCTGGTGAGAGGCGAGAATCTTGATCCTTAAATTGTAACCTGATGTTTTTATAAAGAATGGGTAGATACTGATAACTTATCAGTGTCTACCCATTTGTTATTTATTATAGTTTTGTTTTGAAATTGAAATTTTAAAGTTTATTAATCTATCCCAGCCCCATTCCCGGTTTCATTTCTTGGCCCGTGAGTGTTGTTTCGTATCCGCCAAGCTTGTTGATAGCATTTTTTACCTCATCTGATTTAATCAGGTTGATAAGTGCTGTCATACGTGGATCATTTAAATATTTACATGGTATTACAAGATCATATCTTTCATGGGCCAGTGGAATAAAGTCTAGATCAAGAGCTTTGGCAGCAGCAAATATTCCCAGACCGCAATCAGCCGCACCTGTAAGTATATTGGCGGCTACAGCCATATGGGTGTACTCTTCGCGACTATACCCCATGATTGTATCTGGGTTAAGCCCTGCCTTATTCATGTGGTAGTCAAAGAGAATTCGTGTCCCGGCTCCTCGCTGACGGTTAATAAAATTTATGTCACCATTACCTAAGGATTCTATCCCTGTAATTTTTTGTGGATTACCTTTAGGAACGATGAATCCCTGATGGCGGATAGCAAGGTTTATGACGTTTACTTCAAGGTCAGGCAGGTATTTGTGCAAGAATGGGAAGTTGAAATCCTTAGATTCAGGATCGAACAGATGAGCACCTGCAAAAAGAGCCATATTGTTTTTTAGAGCTGTAAGTCCGCCCATGGAACCGGCGTGAGTTGAAACAAGGCGTAGTGGAGTCTTTGCACCCATAAGCAAGTCACCGAGCAGGTCTATCGTATTGTCATGGCTTCCGACGTGCATGATAATCTTGTCCAGAGCAGCCCGTTTGGAGAAAAGCTCTACTTCTATGGTGTCGTTTAATTCAACTCCTTCGCTGTCTGCTGCAATACGGGTAAACCCTTGCGCCTTAGTCAGAGTTGTAATCATTCCCGCTCCTCTTGAGAGTGGAACGCCAATATGTTCTTCACCTACTTTACCTACAGCAAGTCTGACAATTTCTTCCAGTCCTGGTTTAGATGGAGTTCGACGGGCAAGTCTAACCTGTACTTTAGTGCGCTCCGGGGCATTTTTACTTGAGAGCCATGAAATTATCGGTGTCAATACGTCTTCAAAACATACGACAGCACTGACCGGATAGCCCGGAGCACCGACTAGAAGTTTTCCTCCTGCCGTTCCGAGTACTGTAGGCTTTCCGGGCATGACTGCTATGCCGTGCACAAGTAATGTGCCTACTTTTTCAAAAACCCTGCTGGTAAAGTCTTTACTTCCAGCAGATGATCCAGCTCCCACAACAACTATATGTGATTCTTCCAGAGCTTTGCTTACAGCTTCCAGAAGAAGATCTTCTTTGTCGTTAACTGGTGCGGTTGCTTTGAATTCAATATCAATTCCAGCCGCTAATGATTTATATACCTGCGAGTTGGATTCAATGACCTGTCCAGGTCTAGGGGTGGGGCGATCCGCAAATGGAAGGATCTCATCTCCGGTAGGAATGAAGGTCATTCGTACTTTTTCATATACGTTTAAGTCAAATATTCCGGCAGAGAGCAGAGCTCCGATGTCAAAAGATGAAATTGTGTGGTTGCGCGGCAGAAGCATTTCCGTGGCAACAATATCTTCTCCTATCCTGCGAACATGCTGCCATGGGAAAGCAGGTGTTTCGATGATTATTGAATCACCGTTATCTACGATATGTTCTATCATGATGACAGCATCCATACCATCAGGAAGGGGATTTCCCGTGTTTATCGGAATGCATTTATCATTTTTAATAAGGCTTACCGGCTGTCCTTCACGGGCTGTGAAAGTTGTATTACTTTTAACCGCATATCCATCCATTGCCGCAGAATGATATGTCGGGGAAGAACAGCGGGCTGTTACAGCTTTTGCCGTAACTCTTCCAAGAGCCTCATGTACGGGAATGATTTCTGTCTTTATCAGTTTCTCCCTATCAAGAGAGTTGATAGCCGTAGCAACAGCTTCTGGAACAGGTATTGTTTTTAGATAAATATTGCGGTCACTCATGATATGATTCCTTTTTATATTAACCAGACATTAACTATGTTTCCGGCGTAAAAGCCTTCCGTATCAGCAGGGATAATCATTAAGCCGTCAGCCTGAATCATTGTCTTGAGCAGTCCTGATTTACCATAGACAGGACTGGCAAGTGGAATACCTTCTTCGCGGGAAGTTAATTTCATGCGTACGTAATCTTCACGGCCAGGCTTTGAGACTGTGTTTTGTTCTAGTTCTGCCTGTATAACTGGCCGGTCAGAGGTGGAAAAAGCATTCTTCTGTCCCATGAGATGGCGGATAAATGGCATGACTAAAGATAGCATAACCACTTGTACTGAAGTTACCTGACCTGGAAGACCAAGAACAGGCTTATTACCTGCTTTGCCTAAAATTGTAGGTTTACCGGGGCTTATAGCTACCCCGTGGGCAAGTATTTCCGATTCAGGCATTGATTCGATTGCCTGAACTGTAAGGTCACGCATTCCAACTGAGCTCCCTCCGGAAAGTAGTACCAGATCATTTTCAGATATGGCTTTTGTAAGTGTCAATTCCAACTTTGGCAGCTCATCATGTACAATTCCATAATTTACTGCCTCGGCTCCGGCTGAGGAAACAAGGCAGCGCAGAGTGTGAGAATTAACATCTCTGATAGTTCCGGCCTTTTGGGGGAAATCTATTTCGACAAGTTCATCTCCTGTGGAGATTATGCCTACTCTTGGCTTCTTGCGGATTGTAACTTCTTTAATACCCAGTGCAGCAAGCAGTCCTACATCTTGAAAACGGATTCTATGTCCGGCTTTAAAAATAACGCTTCCTTTGGCTGCATCTTCTCCCTTAAGCATGGTGTGCTCGCCGGGAACAGAAGATTTGCGTATCTCTATAGTCCCTGATCCAAGTTCCTGAGTATGCTCTACCATGACAACTGCATCAGATCCATCGGGCAGAGTTCCTCCAGTGGGAATGGAGGCACATTCACCTGATTTCAGAGTAAAGCTGGGAGCTTCATCTACGCTGAGTTTAGCGCAGCATTCAAGGTAAGCCGGATTTGTCTCTGACGCTCCGAAAGCATCACTTGCATTGACGGCGTATCCGTCCATACAGGAACGATTTACAGGTGGCAGGTCTTCCGGGGAAACAATATCATTACCCAGCACCAGTCCGAACGCATCTGCAATAGGAATTTGTGTCAGTTCTGTTGCCTGAAAAGTTCGAAGTAATAACTCAAATTCTTTTCTGCTGATGATATTAAAAAAGTCGTGATTCATTGTTTTAACTGCCGTTTTTTATTTTAATTTCAATTTCTCCCGGCACATAACCTTTAAGCTGCTTCAACATGGCTGTGATTCCAGCAGAAAGAATATCAGAAACAAAGGGGTTAAATCCTAGTTCTGCCCCATTACAGGTCACGCTCATTTCTCCGGACATTGCCTTGCAACCGGAAATTCTGGCCTTGCCGGTGAGGATATCTGCTACGAAATTCATGCAGAATTCGCGGCCGCATTCGCCGCAGTTGAGGCCCGGAAGTATAAAACCTTTGTCCATAACCATGTCAGCCAGTTTTTCGATTTCTTCGGCTGATGGAGGATTTTCGCGAGTGCAGGCTGGAACCTGTTCAAGAGCCAGTTCTGGATAAAAATCTTTATCATCGGCATCCTCTCTGACCATGATTATTCGTGGCAGCCAACCTACTTTATTACCACCTTCCATAATTATTACATCAACGCCCATGAGAGGAATAAGGTCCTGCACTGTCCTCTCAGCATTCCATGAGACAAATGACTGTGAAGGGGAATATGCCGCTACAGAAGCTGCAATTCTTTTATATTCTTCGGTATCAGCTCCTTCTGCACCATCAAAGCCATGGTGGGAATGTTTCACCACTCCGACTTTAAGTCCTTTTGCTGTAAGATTTTTTACTAGGGCCAGCCCTAAAGTGGTTTTTCCTGTTTTCTTCTTTCCTACAATGGCAATAGCTTTCATAAGATTATAAGCTCCTGTTTAACCGACAACTTCAGTTCCGATCCCGTTTTTGGTGAAGAGTTCAAGCAGTACGCAGTTTTCAACCCGTCCATCGATAATGTGTGCTTTTTCAACACCGGAGTGAACAGCTTCAAGGCAACAGCTCAGTTTTGGGATCATTCCACCTGTTGCAACACCGGAATCAATTGCTTCAGCCGCTTCACGGCAGCTCATAGAAGAAATAAGATTTTTGTCAGCATCAAGCAGTCCTACGACATCAGTCAGCAAGTGCAGGCGTTTTGCTCCCATCGCTGCCGCAACAGCTCCGGCAACCGAGTCAGCATTAATGTTGTAGGTTGATCCTTCTTCATCTACTCCGACAGGAGCAATTACGGGGATAAAGCCGTCTTTTTGTAATGTTTTAATCAAAGTTGTATTTACTTCGGTGACTTCACCGACTTTTCCCAGATCTATAATTTCCGGAGCTTTTGCCTCTGATTCAACTACCAGTTCTTTTTTTTCCGCTTTAAGCAGCATACCGTCTTTGCCGGACAGTCCTACAGCTTTACCACCGTTAAGGTTGATGAGGTTGACAATCTGCTTGTTAACCTGTCCGACAAGAACCATTTCAACTACATCCATAGTTGCTTCATCTGTAACCCGGTATCCGCTCTTAAATTGACTGTCGATACTTAATGCGCTGAGCATTTTTTGAATTTGAGGGCCGCCGCCATGTATTACAACCGGATTGATTCCGATGTATTTGAGCAGGATTATATTAAGAGCAAAAGCGCGCTTAAGAGCCTCATCGATCATGGCATTCCCGCCATACTTTATAACAATTGTTTCTCCGTAGAATTCTTTTATGTAAGGCAGTGATTCAATAAGAAGTTTGGCTTTTATAATATCTCTGTCCATATTCATTGTATGATGTACTCCTGAAATTTATTTGTGAATCATTTAAGTTCTGTCTCTTTATGCCCTGACAGCTATAATTTAAATTGACTCCAAGGGAAACCCTGCGGCTTTGCACCTTTTCAGAAAGAGAGTGATGGTTTCCTCTAGAAGATTTTCTTCCCAAACATGGAAATATGTCTAAATACAATGTAATCCCCATGATCAATCTAGGGCAATGACACTATTTAACATGATAGATGGTAGAACTGTAATCCTTTTTAATTATGTCATATTTGCAATAAAAAAGGCGATAAATTTTGAATCAATATCAAAATTTATCGCCTTAAATGACAATCGTAAGACTTAGTTACGCCGACTTATATTTTAAATTCTTGTTGTTGCATAACTTTTTTAGGCTATTAGTGAATTATTCACCGATAGGCAGAATAGTACGTCCATGTACTTCATTTATAACTTCAGCCATAGCAAGGTAGAAAGCAGATGCACCGCAGACGATGCCTTCATAGCCTGCAATTGTACCTATAAGGGCATTGTGTGTGAAGTCACGGATAGCAAGCAGGTAGAAGAGTATAGTAAGTGAAAAGAAAATGAACTGAAGAACTTTATTGCTTTTAAGAGTTCCAACGAACATGAACAGGGTAAATGTTCCCCACATCACCAGATACCAGGCCATAAAAGCATGAGGAGTTGCTTCAGTCCAGCCAAGTTTAGGCATGACTATAAGGGCAACGAGTGTCATCCAGAATAGTCCGTATGATGTAAATGCTGTTGTACCGAAAGTATTGCCTTTTTTAAATTCCATCACTCCTGCAATGATCTGGGCAATCCCGCCGTAGAAAATTCCCATGGCAAGAATCATGGAACTGATGGGGAAAAAACCGGCATTGTGAATATTGAGTAAAATAGTCGTCATTCCAAAGCCCATAAGCCCTAGAGGTGCGGGATTTGCGAGTTTTGATTCCATTTTGTTTCTCCTTAAAATGATTCATTAAAAAACGCGCTACACCATAATTACCATACTGTTTGTCAAAATGGCAGCGAATAGTCAAAAAAAGACTTCATGAACGGGGAAGGTGTTTTTTAAATTGATAGTGAATACTCATTCAATTATGGTATGATGTAAATTAAATCAAGTCTAAAGTTGTCTTATGTATGTAATATAGTTTGTTATGTCTTTTATGTTGTAAAATATGACTGAGATAATTTATTTTCTTGAATGTTCATATAGCTTTGGCTGTGGTATGACTGAGTAATTCCGTATATTGCAGGAGTACATGAATTTGATTACAAAGAAATTAGCAGAAATAAATTTTATCATCTGATTAGCAATGGAGATTGTTGATGGACCAGAATAAAAGACGAAGAACCCGCGTAGAAGCCGGTTTCACAGTAATGTTACATAAGGATGGAATTGACACTGATGCTGAAAGTCACAATCTAAGTTTAAAAGGACTTTTGTGTGATCCTGTCGAGCAATTCAAAGTAGGAGATGACTGTGAAGTCTCTATTCTGCTTTCTGAAGAAGCTGTGATTAGAATTGAGGCAATTGTTGTCCGGTCAGATTCTTCAGGATTGGCTGTTGATTTTCATTCTATGGACGACATGAGTTTTACTCATTTAAGAAGGCTTGTTCAATTTAATTCAGATGATGCAGATTCAATAGACAAGGAGCTTACTTCACCCGCTTTTGATGTTTAATTTTAATCACTGGTATACATAATGTTGCAGGTTTAAATATACATATCTCGTAGACCCGGGCAAATTTCTTTGCCCGCGGTGCCGAAATTCCACAATCCATAAGTCTGCAATAAATATGGAGTGGGTTGAAAATATGTTCTAAAAATCTTTTAATGCCAGCTTTCATTTTTTTAATTTATGTTTTTTTGTTAAAAAATAATTCTACTCATTTAAAACGATTGAAAATTGTACCTAAATTTTTATTTAGTCAACTGTTGCCGATATAATACAACTACTGCAGTGGCTCAGCTTCAAATCCTTTCAGATATTTTATTGTTATTAAGAACATTGCTAATGCGATGACTGCACCTGCGTAAAATACTGCATCTAATTTAAATCCAGCATAAACCAATCCCATTAACAGCGGGGCAAGTGTCTGCCCTAAACGTAGCAGCATTCCATTTATAGACATAAAAATAGCCCGTTGCTCCATGGGGGCAATTGCGGTTAGCATGGACATTGAATTCGGCATGTTTAATCCTTGACCCAGACCGAATAAACAGACTGGAATAATACACCACAGTGCTGAACCGGCAGAAGGCATTGCGATCATGGAAGCTGCGTACGCAAACGCCGAAATTGCAATCATAGTCGGCTGGGATATAAAATGAGCCAGTCTCCCAAGCTGTGAAGCTGCAATGGCGGTGATAAAAGATGCACTTGAGATAACAAACCCGATGATTAGCGGGGATGCTGCAAAGTGTGAATTCATAAGTACCGGCAGGTAGGTTATGATTGGTCCGTATAGAATAATGAAAGTAAGCAGGGAAATAGCAAAAAGGCTGAGTACCTCTTTATTTTTCATACTGGAAATAGCTGCGCTCAAATATTTTTGGAAATTGCCGTCAGATTTAGGTTCTGGATTGTCCAGTTTGAAGGCCACTATCCATGCCAAAGGCAGGGCTAAAAGCGAAAGTAGAAATGGTGCCTGCCATCCCAGCTGAGCAAGTATGCCACCTATTGCCGGGAAAATAGCAGTCCCCATGCTAAGTACTCCGGCATTTAAGCCCATTGCTTTAATACGATCTTTTCCGGAAAACAGATCACCTATAATGGTCAGGTTGATAACTCCAATGGCTGAAGCTCCGACTCCTTGAATCAGGCGCAGCCATAGAAGTGAACTATAACTGCTGGCAAAGAAACATGCTGTCCCAGCTGTTCCGAATAACAGCAGTGACGGTATAAGAATTTTTTTCCGTCCCAACCGGTCTGCAAAAATACCGGCTAGGGGGGCAAAAAAGATTCCCGGCAAAGTAAAGAGAGTGAAAATCATTCCTACAGATGAGGGGTGAAGTCCGAATTTATTTATTATTAACGGAAGGGCGGGGATAATACTTGAAACCCCCATTATGGCTATAAGTGTTACAAGAAAGACAATTTGAAGGTTTTTATCTTTATAGAGAGCTTTCATGGGCAGTTGATTCCTTTACAGATCTATTTGTGAGAAGCGAAAGCTACCCCCAAATTAAGCGCTACGCAACCGCAGGAGATGCTCAAATTCAAACTTGATGAAAAAAAATATGGAATTTCAAATCCTTGTCGGGTAATAATAGGGCATATGTTTAGATTATACAGACTTTTTAAAACAAGCTCGTCCAAATTTACCGTGCTGCTGGGCTTTTTAATCGTGCAGATTTTTATAAGCCCTATTGCTGGTTCTTCATTATTCTGGCAGCAGATAATGTATTTTTACACTTATCTGGTGCTGCTTTCTGCTGTAGCGGCCATTATATCTAATCGCTTTAAATTATATACATATTTAGCTTTATATGGTGCGTCGCTACTTGGCTCTATAATGTTTTTCAGGACTGGTTCTCTATTCTGGCTGGCGACAAGTGAAGCATCGGATATGTGTATGCTGTTTATTGCAATTTTAGGGATACAGAAATTTATGTCCAGGCAACTACGGGTAACCAGAGATTTAATATCCGGAGCAATCTGTATTTATATGCTGGCAGGATTGGCATGGGGAGATGCTTATAGTTTATGTGAGATATTTAAACATGGTTCTTTTTCAGGCATAGATCTGAATAAAAGTATTTTTGTCATTCGCAGTAGCCTTACCTATTTCAGCTATATGACCATGTTGACCGTTGGATATGGTGATATTATTCCTGTATCTCTTATGGCAAGGTCTCTTACAATACTCGAAGGATTATTTGGTCAAATGTATCTTGCTGTTTTTATAGCTGGAACTATCGGTATGTTTTTATCACAGCGCAATGGAGAAGAGTTACCTCCCAAAGATTGGAAGGATTAATTTGTTTTTAACGAGATTATATTTGAGCTGTATTGTCGTTTAAAGTTTTAACCTTCTTTATATGATATTGTATCTATCTATAATGTATGGATTACTTGAATAGCTTTTATACAATACGTCAAGACGATAAAATAAAAAGCGGATAGACTATGGAAGTCTATCCGCTTTTTGAGCTTTATAAATTTTTAAAATTTCATGTATTATGTGCTGGATATTTTTAGTCCGATCAGCAGTACATTATTGTTGCTTAAATTTTTGAAAAAAGCTTTAAAGCGCTGCATCCAGCAGAAGATTGTTTCTGTGAATAGCTTCCGGGTATGAGCATTTACCTAGAATTGATTTGATTTCAGAGGATTTAACACCCATTATCTTACGCATATCATCAGAGCTGTAGCATGTAAGCCCTACTGCCAGTGATTCCCCGTCACGGCTAACAACTCTTACCAGTTCGCCAGCCTTAAAATTTCCGTTAACATCAGTAATACCGGCTGGTAGCAGACTTTTTCCCCCGGCTGATAATGCTGTTTTAGCACCACTGTCAATTATGAGGTCACCTGCGGGGTCACAATGGTAGGCAAGCCAGTACTTGCGGCGTGAAACTGATTTATCATCAGGAACAATCCATGTACCGCACTCTTCACCATTAAACACTCGTTCAATGATCATCCGTTCTTTACCTGCCAGAATCAGAGTAGGTACACCAAGTTGTGCAGCTCTATTTGCAGCTCTCATTTTGGAAAACATTCCACCTGAACCGACAGCTGTCTTACCATCACACATAGCATCAAGATCAAGGTCATGAATGTTTTCAATGCAGGTAATCGCTTTTGCATCAGGATTTTTATCAGGATTTTTATCAAAAACACCATTTGCAGAAGTCAGATTGATAAAAAGGTCAGCTTCTACAACGTTCAGGATCAGACTTGCAAGGGTGTCATTGTCACCAAACTCAAGCTCTTGAACTGCAATTGTATCATTTTCATTGATAATAGGAATGACACGCCAGTCCAGAAGTCTTGATAGCGTGTTGCGGGCATTGAGAAAACGTTTACGTGATTTAAGGTCATCACGAGTAAGCAGTACCTGTGAAGTCACCAGGCCGAAACGGCGAAAAGTCTCATCGTACTCGTGCATGAGTCTTGACTGTCCGATAGCTGAAGCAGCCTGACGTGCAGGTAGATCATCCAGTTTAACCGCGGAAGGTATGGAGTTTCGTCCTGCAGCAACTGCACCGGATGAGACAAGTACAATATCAACACCGCGCTCATGCAGAGTCGCCAGTTGATCAGCCAGTCTACATATCAGCCCGAGGTTGATACCTTCTGATGTGGTAAGAACTGCACTGCCTATTTTTACGACAATGCGTTTTGCATCCTTAAGCGTCTGAATCCTGTTGTTCGTCTTGCTCATCTGCTTCCTCTTGATTCATTTCGTTGAATCTGTTCCACATATCACTTAGGAGTTCGTCTACTCCGTCGCTGTGGAGGGCGGATATAAAATAAATTTTCTGCCCTGCTTCTTCTGCCTTAGCCTTTATAGTTGCAAGGTCTTCTTCAGAAAGCAGGTCAATTTTATTAATAACTCGAAGCTGGGTTTTTTCTGCCATTTCATCATCGAATATGCGCAATTCTTCATCGAGCATTTTGAAGCCTTCAAGAGGTTCTTCAATGCTGAGGTCTTCTGCACTTAATATATGAACTAGAAATCTGGTACGTTCTACGTGCTTGAGGAATCTATGACCCAGCCCCATACCCTCACTGGCTCCTTCAATAAGCCCTGGAATGTCAGCAATGACCAGCTTATGACCAAAGTTGTCATCCACAACGCCGAGATTTGGTACAAGAGTGGTGAAAGGGTAGGCTGCAATTTTAGGTTTAGCAGCTGAAATTTTTGAAATAAAAGTTGATTTACCTGCGTTAGGCAAACCGAGTAAACCTACATCAGCTATGATTTTAAGCTGTAGGCGGATACGTTTTTCTTCGCCGGGAAATCCATCTTCTGCCTGACGCGGGGCCTGGTTGGTCGAAGATTTGAAATGGATGTTACCACGTCCACCATCACCGCCTTTGCAGACGACAACCTGGCGGCCTTCTTTGGTTAAATCGGCAATAAGTTTTTCAGTGCCGTCTTCTCTGTCCACTTCGTAAACAAGAGTTCCAAGCGGGAGATCTATGATAAGATCATCCGCAGCTTTCCCATATTTGTCACGGCCCTGTCCCTGCATTCCTCCTCTTGCTTCATAAACTCTTTTGAGTCTGAAGTCATAGAGAGTCAGGAGTTGGGAACTTCCTCGCAGAATCAGGTCTCCGCCTTTACCGCCATCACCTCCGCTGGGGCCTCCTTTAGGGATATATCTTTCCCTGCGGAATGCCACACATCCGTTACCGCCCTTACCAGAGCGTACAGTAATCGTTGCTTCATCAATAAATTTCATAACAAATACCTTTTAAGAAGGATGTACTGTGCGTTTTAGACAGCTAATTTTGTCTTCAAAAAAGTTCCAATGAACATTTCTGAATGAGACATGGTATAGGTTTATAGAGTGTTCACAACCTTACAAAGGATATGAATTATATCACCTTATTCTAGTGGAAAATTTTACTTTGGACCAGACAAGAAAAGGCAGGGGACGCATATATAATGCGACCCCTGCCCGAAGAAAAGCGTTCGCCTAAAGTTTAGGCTTCTGCAGGAACGATGTGTACTCTGGTTTTAGTGCGGTTGTTGCGTACATACTTTTCGTATTTTACAACACCGTCAACCAGTGCAAACAAGGTCCAGTCTTTTCCGGTACCAACGTTTTTACCGGGGTGGATTTTGGTTCCAACCTGGCGAACTAAAATGTTGCCAGCCAGAACTTCCTGACCGCCAAAACGTTTAACGCCACGTCTTTGGGCGTTACTATCGCGACCGTTTTTCGAGCTACCGCCCGCTTTCTTATGAGCCATGATTAGCCTCCTTAGTAGGAAATGTCGTCAAGCTTAAGCCTGAATGGCTTCAACTTTGATTCTTGTAAAGTCCTGACGATGACCCTGTTTGGTCTGAGAGTCTTTCCTGCGTCTTTTTTTGAAGACGATGATCTTTTTATCACGACCGTGTTCTACGATTGTGCAGGATACTTTCGCACCTTCTACATAAGGAGCGCCGATTTTGACGTCTTCGCCCTGACCGATGAGAAGAATTTTATCCAGATCGACTTTTGTGCCTGCTTCAGCGTCCATTTTCTGGACATTGAGTTCCAGACCTTCTTCAACGCGGAACTGCTTGCCGCCAGTCTCAATTATTGCATACATTTTAACTTACCTCCGTCACGTAAGAGAGGGGAAGATATTCGTATACTGCTATAAAAGTCAAGCTGTAATTAAACTTTTTTTGCAGAATTTGAAAGTGTGCCCGCTAGCGTGATTACAGGAGGCGCGCTTCCCTTATTATTTTGGATTACCGGACAGTTACGTCCCATGCATTCCTTGTTGGAACGCATTTGGTCGCACACTATATGCGTTTCTGCCGTAAGACGCAAGCCCAGAACTTCTTTTGAAACTTGCGATGCCGCTTTCAGGGCGAGCCATGAATCACGCTGGCAGCAGCGAGCTGCTTCTATCTCGGCAATATATTTTAACGCCGTTAGAGTTCCTTTTTGAATTGTCGACCTGCGTTGCGGTGTCAGCGGGGTGGCTTCAAGTATGGCGCTCATCGCAGCACCAACTCCTATGGCAGCACCGCATACGCCCATAAACCCGCAGAATCCACCAGCTACTTTTGCTCCGCGTGAAATGGCAGTTTCAATAACTTTGTTATCAATTTTGCCTCCACTGTTACGGTAGGATGTAGTAATTATACCCGGAACAAGCGCATGGTGCTCTGGACCGTGCATCGGGATTGCCGGATGTCTCCGAATTTTTTTCAGCAGTTCTATCATATCAGTTTCTGTACTGCTTTTCAGTAGATGGGGGAGAACTTCCATTCCATCTTCACTGTGACATTTATCGCATACAAAATGACCGCTGGTGCAGTGGGCGTTTGCTTCGCATTGTTCTCCGCAGAAAACACATTCCATCTGTTTATATTCAGTAAAATATTTCAGGTCATTTCCACAAACCATACATCCAGTTGAGTTTTTGATCGAAGCATGTTGATGCTTATTTTCAGGAGATGGTGTTGCCAGCTTTGTTAATTGTTCCTTTTCTGGCCTGTCAAAAGAGTCCGGAGTGGGGCAGCAACAGGATGAGCCTATTGAAATATTGTCAACAGCCCCTTCTTTATTAATAATGAAGAGTTGATCACCTAGCAGTTGAGCTTCATGTTCCTGCAAATGCACTACAGAACCAGGGATGAGCAATTCACCTTCAGATGTTATTGCTGTGGCTGCTGGTCCTCTATATATGGTTTTAATTTTGTCTGTTATTGCTGGTTTATAGGCAGAAAAAGTCAGGGAATAAAATTGGTGTCCCCCAACTGTTCTATATGGAAACCGTTTAAGCATCGTTACGGATTCAAATCCGGATTCTTCAAGAAGCCCTATAAGATTCTTCTGAGTCTGCGCTCCTGCAATGCATTCTCCGTGCAGGGTGTCATCGTTCCGGATTTCAGGTCCGGGCTCAGTTTCACAGACAACATCTGAAATGGTTAACCTTCCTCCTGGTTTAAGTATACGAAACATTTCGGCAAATGTTTTGCGTTTGTCGGCAGAAAGATTGAGTACACAGTTAGAAAGAAGTAAATCGGCATCATTGTCATTTATTGGCAAAGCTTCAAGGTAGCCTTTGCAAAATTTCATGTTATCGTATCCCAGTTTACGGGCAACGAAAGTCTGGCCTTCCCTGGCATGTGCCAACATGGGATCAAGCATGTCTACACCTGTTACTCTTCCTCCGGGGCCGGTTATTTTTGCGGCAATAAAACATTCTATGCCGCGACCGCTTCCAAGGTCCACAACATGTTCACTTACTTTGATTGCAGCATCCATGACTGGAGAACCACAGCCGTAGCCTCTGAATCTGAATTTTTCAGGGATATGAGACATAAGTTCTGGATCATAACAGGCTGGGTTTAAGATATCTTCTTTGGCAGAATCTGCTGCCTCTGTATAAAAATCTTTGACCACTGCAAGGCTGTCTTTTCCGGCAACAGCAAGCAGGCAATTAGTGTGTGTCAGTGCCACCGGGCCGTGTCCTGAGCATTTATCAAGTTTATCACCCATTTTGAGTAATAACTTTGCTGTATCATGATGCGTAGATTCGGCAGCCTTTTCAGTGACAAGCTCCAGAGCAAGCTTTTCATACAGAGGGGCGTAAGGGTCGTTCCCTGTAAATTTATTGCTGCTCATGTAGCTGTGATCAGTGTCACCGCCACCGAGAAGAAATTTGAAAGGGGTTTCAATGTCCTTGCAGCTTGTCGCCCGCAGCTCTGATAAAACTTTACTTCCTTTCCATGACAACTCAAGACTTTTTGAAATAGGTGTTGCAAGATCATCAATGCCCACAGTCGCAGCTGAGGGGTAGATCCTGTTATCAGGTCCGATTGCCAGAGATTCCCATCCAGCCGTTGATCCGTCATGTATAGTTCCGCATGGCGCGAATATCATGTTTTTAACTGCTTCGATATTATCGATGGCAACACCTGTGCGATTGCCGGCTTCTTTTGCTTCAAGCAGATTTTCGTATATTGTACTGATCTCTGCGAATTGTTCTGATTCACCTCTTCCACGTACAAAATACCACATAAAATGGACGTTTGATGCACCCTTTTCTGCAGCAAACTCTACAACACGTTTCATTTCAGTCACGTTTGTTTTGTTTACACACATGGATATGGTGAAAGGAATTTTTTCACCAGCAAGCCAGCCCAGTGAATTTTCAAGGGCGGAAAACATTCCTTTGCCCCTGATTTTATCATGAGTTTTACCTATCCCGTCTACGCTTATTTGCAGATGGCATCGGTTAAAATCATATCTATTTTGTGAGAAGAATTTTTTAACGGCAAGGCCGTTGCTCAGGATGGCTACGTGACTGCCGTCAATTTTAAGCATGCGGTTGATGATTTCATGGGCGCCTTTATGAATCAGAGGTTCGCCACCAGTCAACGCGAACATTTTACAGCCTAGTTTTTCCGCTTGTTCTGTCAGATTTAAGACCTGATCAGTGGAAAGTTCCTGTTTTTCTTCGGGAGAAGAGGAAAACAAACAGTGCTTGCAGGTCATATTGCAGTTATCTGTCAGATGAAACCAGAGTTCACGCAGAGTGTCTGTTTTTAGCAGTTCTGAACGTCCCGGGTATTTATGCGTGGCTGCGTCAGGTAAGCGCATAAGAAAGCGGCGCTCTTCAATATTAAGCTGGCTGTCTGGATTTAATTGCAGCTTTTTTAGTAAGGAATCTCCTGCCGGTGTGGGAATAAACCAGTCTGGAGATTCAGGTCTTAAATATACTGAATAATTGTTGTGTGTGACTTTCGTCCACTCGGCAATATTGAATTGCAAATCCTGATCTCCTTGGAGTGATAAATCATATATTATGAAAATTGTGTGTAAAGAATAAAGATAGCCTATATCTAGTACTCATATCAAGGCCCTTGCCAGAGTCATAACATGAACATCTTTTGCTCCGGCATCGCGGAGTGTGCGGGCACATTCATTGGCAGTAGATCCTGTTGTGAACACATCATCTATTAATAATATTTTTTTTTCTCTAACCAGATTCTGGTCAGCGATAAAAGCATCCAGTAAATTTTCTCTACGTTTTTTACCGGAAAGTCTGGACTGGGGAATAGTCTTTCTGATTCGTATCAGAGCCTTGTCTGAGAGAGTTGCTCCGGTTGCTGCTGCAGCACCTAGTCCAAGTATTCTGCTCTGGTTAAAGCCGCGCATGCGCAGGCGGGAAATGTGCAGAGGAGTTGGAATAATTAAGTCCGGGTGATTTTTTTCAGAGATTGTAGAGCATAGTTCGGTGATGAAGCTTTTGAAGACAGAATTGTAACCAAAATTATCGTAAAACTTCCAACTCAGGATCATATCACGAAGTAATCCTTCATAGACTCCGTAAAAATATATACAACTGAAATGATAAGGTTTATTATGACATGATATACATTTGTGTGTCAGATCATCAGTTGGGCAGAGTTTAATGCCACAGTTCTGACAGATATTTTTCGGTTTCGGTATAATTTTAGACTTGCATTCAGAACATAAAAAAAAATGACTACAATGGATTTTTCGGCAGACAGGACATCGTTTGACTTTAAAGTTTTCAGATATTGTCTTTAGAGCGTAAACCGGAGAAAAGTGAGACAGAAGTCCTCGGATCATTAACTCAATCTTCTGTTAAATTTATTAATAATCTGAAGCAGTTCATCTTTCTTGATAGGCTTTAGTAAGAATGAGTTATATCCTGCGTCAAGACAGCTTATCAATAGGTCCGGGTTATCTCCTGTAGTCATAGCTATGATAGGAATAGCTATTCCGTTTTTTCTTGTTTTACGTACGACATCACGACCATCCATCTCCGGCATGTGCACATCCATAAATGCGAGATTAAACCTACCTGTTTGCAGTTTTTGCAAAGCCTCAGTTCCGGTTGTAACATATTCCGTTTCAATACCTAGCTTGCTGATATAGGTTTTAAGTACCAGTCTTACAGGGCGGGAGTCTTCGGCTATTAGAAGTTTTATTTTGGAGAAGTCACTATTAATCATCGCTTATATTCCTGATCCAGGCCTGTTTTCCCGCTGCAATTAATTCAGTGCATTTTTCAGGATTATTTTTCAGGTCTTGCGGGGTATCCAATCCTTTAAGAGTTATTGTCTGGTTGAGCTCAGCTTTGAAAAATTTCATAAAGAACTTAAGAGAAAGTTCCGCTCCTTCAAATAGTTTTTCACCTTTTGGCCTACCCGCAATGAAACATGCATATGCCGGCCTAACATGAAGAGACTCTATGATGGGGGAAGAATTTACCATAGCTTCAAAAGCCCATTGCCCTCGATCAATGAAAGTTTTGAACCTTGATGGAAGGTGATAGAAATAAATTGGGGATGCAAAAAAAGTAAACGGAGCATGTATTATTTTATTATATAATTTTTGTGCATTATCTTTATCTGCAAAAATGCACCGATGATCTTCGGCTGTCCTGCATTTTAAGCATCCTGTGCAGTGATTAAAATCCATATCGCCGAGGTAGATTATTTCACCATTCCCCCCCGCACTTCGTATCCCTTCCAAGAAAAGGGTGGCAGCATAGTCACTGTTTCCTTTTCTGTGGTGGCTGCATGCAAAAATTACGGGGAGTTGATTCATATTCTTATTTATTTTTATTGTAGACAGGTTTGACTCTGTAAAATCTTGCTCGAACATGATTATCTTCAGTCTCAGTTACAATATTCCATTCAGGCAATATTTCCAGTTGGTGATACAGCTGTTCAACCGTCTCTTTATCGACAAGAGCGGTTACTTCATCTGTTCTGGCAAAACGGAGGTACCAACCTACCTCCAGTCCCACTCCTCAGCATTTATTTCGAACATCAACAACTTTATGTTCACTCATTATAGAACTCCTTTTATCTAATGGCGACGAAGTGTAGTTTCTTTTTTATGAGAGTAGAATTATATAAGATGTTTATGTGTAATATAATTTATAAGAAAGTGAAAGCTGCATGTACTCGCTGAATAAATAAAAAAAGGTCTTCAACTGAAAGACAGTTGAGGACCTTAAATATTTAAATTTCGTTCTGAATTAAATCTGCATACCGCTGAAGAACGGATTATGATTTTTTTCTTCATTTACAGATGTAACCGGACCGTGCCCTGAAAGCAGTTCTGTTTCTTCAGGCAGGGAGAAGATCTTCTGTTTTACTGATTGCATAAGTTGTTCTGTGTTGCCGTATGGGAAGTCTGTTCTTCCTATTGAACGGCGGAAAATGAGGTCTCCAACAAATGCTGTTTTGAGCTCTGGAAAATAAAAAGTCAGACTGCCTGGTGTATGTCCCGGGGTGGCAAATATTTTACATTCCAGACCAATAAATTCTGTGTCACCTTCAGTTATGTCCTCATTTTCAAATGGCGTGACAGTTGGTAAGCCCATCATTCCACCCCGCCCAACTTCGGTATCCATCAAGATAAGATCGTCAGGAGAGGCATAAATAGTTTTTCCTGTTGCCTCAGCAAGAGGCTGGTTTCCATAGATATGGTCAAAATGCAGGTGAGTGTTAAGAATGCGATCGAGTTCAACACCACTGTGCTTCAGATATTGAATAACCTGAGCAGGGTCACCCCCCGGATCAATTACTAATGCTTTTTTGTCGTTAACCACTACATAACAGTTGGTCTCAAGTGGACCAAGCGGGAATACCCTGATTTCCATTAATAATCCTCCAGTATTAATTCAGAAAGTTCTTTACGTTCGGAGCTGCCTTTCTGATCAGGATGTCCGGCAGCAATAACAACTTGCAGTTCATATTTTTCATGGGGAAGGTTCAGTATATCCAGAACCTTTTGTTCCTGATTAAGTATTTCCCCAAGCCAGACCGTACCAATTTTAAGAGAGTGTGCAGCCAGCATCATATTTTGGATACAGCAGCCAACCCCCTGATGGTCTTTAACTTCATTGTAAGTACTATCCTTGTCAAGGAAGACACAGATCAGTATTTTTGCTGACTTAATGATATGACCGTATTTTGTGCATTCAGAAAGCAGTGTGGCACGGGGATCATCTTTATGGATGATAAGAAAGCGCCATGGCTGATTATTAAGTCCACTGGGGGCCCAGCGTCCGGCTTCTAAAATAGAAGTCAGATCTTCACGTGAGACAGGCTCATCTGTGAATTTTCTGATTGAGCGTCTTTGAACTAACGCTTCAATAACAGGATTAGAGGTATTCATTATAAATGTCCTATCTGGTTAAAAAGGCACGCCTCGGAAAATGTTTATTTTATTCACAGCCTTATCAAATTCTTGAGGATTAAGTTCTTTATTCAGGTCATTATCAAATTCATTGAAGTTTGTTTTTAACTGAATTGCTTCCGCTTCTTTTTCATCAATTTTACCATCTTTGTTTATGTCAGCTTTATCAAAGGAAGGTATCGGTTGTCTGATTTCGTAATTCTCAATGATAGCACACGTTATGTGGCGTCCATCTATATCCATATTGACATCAATATAGGCTCCAGGTTCGATGTACAGTTTTGTGCACGTATCTCCCGACCAAAGATTGAGACCTTTTTTGTCTTCAAGGGCCAGTTTTATCTTTGCTTTGTCGTCTTTCTTGTCAAAGCAATCCTTATTATAAAGTGCGTTGCAAGTGCAGTCGGCGATAGTTTTAGGTTTTATACGTCCGAACTTGTAATCATTTGATTTTCCCCACACCCGGATAACACCGTCAGTATGGTTGATTACAGTAAACATTTTTTCTGATGCTAAAGAATAAGAAACAGTAAGCAGTAGTAAGGCCGACAATATAAATGCAATTCTAACTAGTCTTTTCAGGACCATATTTTCCCCCAGAGTTATTATGTTGTCCTGTTTTTAAGCATAGACGGGCTTAAATGCAAGAAGCAGATGTATAACAAAAGCCCTTCCATATTTAAATAGAAGGGCCTTTGGGTGAAAGCTTCAGTGAGTGGTTGTTCTTATATAGATTAAACCAGTTTACCAAAAGAAAGAATGATGTTCTTGCGGAAAGTACGGTTTTCCCAGACAGCCTTAGCTCCTTCATCAGCAATTTCCTTAGCCAGAATTCCGCGAAGTTCTTCTTTCTGGATAGTACCAAGATGAAGTTCGCTGATATCGCCGAGTAGATCCAGCGGATCTGTGTAGTTTGCTGGAAAAGGTTCGCTTTCGCTATCTTTGCAGAAGAAACATATTGTTCCTGAGTGGTAGTTACCAGAGGCTTTTTTTACGATGTCTGTCATTTGTTTGTTCTCCATATTTGCGAATTGCTTCCCTAAGGAATGCCCTGAAGCAGTTCGCCCTGATATTTTGTTTTGCAAGAGTTGTGCAAAGCAAAATTTTCCTTATCCGGGCATTTTAGCGGCATCTGTTTTTTAGGTGGGATCGCAAGTATCCATAAATCATCCCACCAGAGTTTTCGGCAAATGCGCCGATCCCTCATAAACTAAAAAGGCATTTCCATAACTGGAAATGCCTTTTTTGAAATTATATTCAAAACCTTCTCATGGGCCCCTTAAGTGGGGAGGCGTTGGCACCTTGCCATTAATAACGGCAGGTTGCCGGATGGTCTTCAGGCCAGTTCCCTCGCATCCTCGACATGAGTCTCTTCTTTTTGAATCAAAGAACTATTTTTATTTATTCCTATGACAGTTGTTCGTCAATATATTTTTTGATGGATGTGTAAATAAGTTGTTACATATCTAATTCAGCATATGAAAATGGAAAGCTTTCTATTCCACTCCGGCCATTCTTGATAATTCAGTTTCAACTTCCGCGTTATTCAATTGGCGGCAGGTTGTAAATGTTTCTTTGTTAACCACTCCCTTATGAATTAAGAAGTGGCGTTTAGCCAGCTTAGCAAGCTGCGGCCAGTGGGTGATGACAATCAGTTGCTGGCGGTCCGCCAGTTCCTGCATCTTTTCACCTACACGGTTCAAGGTATGACCACCTATGCCGGAATCTACTTCATCAAAAATAAGAGTAGGTTTTTCTGATTCACCTTGAAGTCCGGTAATTGCCAGCAGAAAACGGGAAAGTTCACCGCCGGATGCTATTTTATCAAGTGGCTGAGCTGATTGCCCCGGGTTTGGAATCCACATCAGTCTTCCGCGCATTTCATTAAGCCCCGGGTAAAGCTCATGGGGCTGAAAATCGAATTTAACTTGAACGTGTTCTGAAAACCCCAGCCCTTTAAGTTCCTTCACTACACTATCGGTAAGTCGTTTAGCAGCAACTTCACGAGCTGAGGTTAGGGTTTCGAGTATCTCAGTAAGCTGGTTTACAAGTTCTTTTTCTTTTTTTTCAATTTGAGCAAGTTCAAGGGAGCATGAATCCAGAAAATCAAGATTTTCCTGAATCTCTTTTTGCAGGTCTACAATCTGATCAAGGTTGCGGCCCAGTTTACGTTTAAGTTTGGAAAGATCGTAAAGGCGCTCCTCTATGTCATCAATGGATTCATCAGAGTCAAAATCAAGAGGCTGAGCTCGTAGTTTGCCTGCTAATTCATCAAGAAAATGTTTGAATTCTATTACGTTTTCGCGATCTTTTTCATAGTCAGGAAAAAGATCACATACCCGTTCCATTTCTGCAGAAAGGGCAGACAGGCATCCTGTAAGATCTGGTGCTCCGCGCATTATATCCATTGCATTCTGGATACATTTTCCGGCATCCTCCTGCTGGCGCAAAGTGTTTTTCTTTTTCAGGAGCTCATCTTCTTCGCCTGGGTATGGAGATACTTTTTCTATTTCAGTTCGTTGAAATTCAAGAAAATCTTTCTTTTCGAGCAATGATGCGGAGCGGCTTTTAATTTCATTTTTTTTGGCAAGCAGTCCCCTCAGCTCATTGAGGACTGCATCTTTTTTTTCTGGCAGTGAAATATCGTCCAAAAAAGTATCAAGGATTGTGCACTGGTAGGCCGGTTGCAAAAGCTTCTGCTGAGCGTGCTGACTGGTATGCAGGATCATGGATGCGCCCATGTCTTTTATAGTTCCCTGTGAGCTGAGCTTGTCGTTTACATAAACTCGACTGCGACCAGTCTCGGCTGAGAGTACTCGCCGAACAATGAATTCATCTCCTTCGGGATTGATGAAGAGGGCTTCCACAAGAGCCTGCTTCTTGCCGGGACGGACCATGTCAGGCCGCATTTTTTGTCCGGTCAGGAAATCGATAGCCCGCAGAATGAATGATTTACCTGCTCCGGTTTCACCGGTCAGCACGTTCATTCCTGCTGAAAATTCAATTTCAGCATCTTCAATGAGAGCAAGGTCACGTATTCTAAGCAGTTCCAGCATTTATTTTCCTGTTTACTGTTTCAGTCTAGGATCAAGAATGTCGCGTAAGGCTTCACCAAGCAGGTTGTAGCCAAGCACGGTAAGTAAAATTGCCATACCGGGAAACACTGAAAGCCACGGAGCAATTTCCAGCACTTCTTTACCATCCATAAGAAGGTTACCCCACGAAGGATCAGGCGGTTGCACGCCAAGCCCCAGAAAACTGAGCGATGATTCTACTAGAATTGCTCCTGCTACTCCAAGAGTTGCTGATACAAGCACCGGAGTTATGGCGTTGGGTAGAATATGAGTTGCCATTATTCGAACAGGACCCGCTCCTGCCAGTTTTGATGCCTGTACAAAGTCTCGTTTACGCAGAGATAGAGTTTCGGCTCTTACCAGTCTTGCTACGCCCATCCATGAAGTAAATCCTATTACGATCATTATGTTAGTAAGACCCGGTTCAAGAAATGCAATAACTGCCAGAATAAGAAAGAAAGACGGAAAGCAGAGCATTACATCTACTCCACGCATAATTATTTCATCAACAAGGCCCCCGAAATAACCTGCTGCAAGACCGAGCACAAGACCTATTGCAGTAGAAATACCGACAGCTACAAATCCAACCCAAAGTGATACCCGGCCTCCATAAAGCATGCGTGTGAACAAATCTCGTCCCAGAGCATCTGTTCCGAAAAGGTGCGTAGAACTTGGCGGTTGTAATAACTGATTGACATTAAGTGCAAACGGGTCATAACTGCTCAGCAGCGGAGCACAAATTGCTGCCAATGAAACTGTTCCTACAAGAAAAAGGCCAATATATAGAAGCCCGTATCTTTGGAATTTTGACGGGGGGGCAAGATTTTTTTTATTTGTCATTAATCTTGTCCTCCTGCCCTTATTCGGGGATCGGCAAGGCCGTATGCGAAATCCGCCAGCAGGTTGCCTGCCAGAGTAAGCATTGCTCCAAGGACCAGACTGCCCATAATAAGTGAATAGTCGCGGGCCATAACTGCGCCGTAAAAAAGTTGTCCCAGACCGGGCAAGGCGAAGATTGATTCAATGATAACACTGCCACCGATTAAACCCGGTATGGAGAGTCCCAGAATCGTTATTACAGGGAGCAGACCATTACGAAAGGCATGTTTGAAAAGAACAGTTCGCATAGGCAGGCCTTTGGCTTTAGCCGTAGTTATATAGTCCTGCCGGAGCACTTCAAGCATGGACGAACGCATGAATCTGGACATACCTGCCAGGCTGCCGAAGGTGTAGATAAAGATAGGTAAAGCCAGATGGTGAGCCAGATCAAGTATCTTGCCCATAGGGGAGAGCAGTGCGTAATCAAGTGAAGTCAGCCCTGAAATTGGGAAAATCGGATAGTATATACCAAACCAGAGCATCAGTAGCAGAGCAAGCCAGAATCCCGGGACAGCAAAGCCGATAAACACCAGAACAGTCATGCTTCGGTCAAACCAGCCGTCTTGTTTCCATGCCGAGTACATGCCGATAGGTACTGAGATGAGCAAAGTCAAAAACAAAGAAGCGATGTTCATACCGAAAGTAAGCGGCAGCCTTTCTTTAATGCGGTCCCATACAGGACGGCGATCACCGGACATGGATAGGCCAAAGTCGAATTTAGCCATGCGTGTAACCCAGTTTATATATTGAATATGAATAGGTTTATCCAGACCGTATAACTTTTCAAGTCTTTGGTGAGTTTCGATTGTTGCTGTCGGATTCAGGGTAGTTTCCATGTCGGTTGGCGAGCCGGGAGCCAGATGTATGACCCAGAAGCTTATGACTGTGATGCCGATGAAAACAACAAAAACCCATGCAATTTTAGATGCAATTTTTAAGGCAATTTCCAGCATGGTTCCTCGTAAATATTCGCAGGTTAGATTCCGATGATAATTTGCTAAAGATAGTCCAAGTTGTCTTTCTAGGCAACTGTACAGAAG
The DNA here is from genome assembly GCF_000425265.1 of Maridesulfovibrio zosterae DSM 11974. Lineage (NCBI taxonomy): Bacteria > Pseudomonadati > Thermodesulfobacteriota > Desulfovibrionia > Desulfovibrionales > Desulfovibrionaceae > Maridesulfovibrio > Maridesulfovibrio zosterae. The sequence goes on along the minus strand of NZ_AUDC01000011.1, from coordinate 434,642 downwards.
GGGAACATACAGTTGAAGAAACTGAAGTCTAGGAGTGCGGAACTACTCATGTAAATAAAATTAAAATAATTAAAATATGGTGTTGACAGATCTTCGTTAAATTTGTAGACATCATTTCACCCAACGAGTGGGGCTGTAGCTCAGTTGGGAGAGCGCTTGAATGGCATTCAAGAGGCCAAGAGTTCAATTCTCTTCAGCTCCACCATAGATATCAAAGGCTTAGAAGGTTTTCCTTCTAAGCCTTTTCTTGTTTTACGTACAGGCTTTACGTACAAGTGGTGTAAAAACGCATAAAACCCCGCCTCATTTGAAGTGGGGTTTTATGCGTTTTGTCATTGCAAACTTTTACGTAAGAGTTGCGGCACTGTGAGAAAGGTTTTAATGACTGTTGAAGGATATCGTTAATTACTAGAATGGAGCTTAAGATGAATCTAAAAAATAAAGTTGCAGCTATTACTGAGAATTCTTTCAATTGTCCTCATTGCGAAGTATTTTCGATTCAACATTGGGAAAGAGTTTTTATAAAAAAAAATAATGAGGTAAATATATTTTCTAAATTTGATGAAGAATCTTTTTTGCCTCATAGTGATTTGATTAAAATATTTCCTAAATCGAACTCAGAAATGAATCATGCTGTAGATCCTTTACATGAATTTATTAAAAAAACGAATTCTGGTTTAGTCTTTTACCAAAAAACAAGTAAATCTGAATTCTGTGTAACAACAATAGAAAATTTATATATTAGTAAATGTTTTGCCTGTAAGAAGATTGCGATATGGGCGCATGACAAACTTGTATATCCTGCTCAAAAATATCAAGTTGAAGCAAACTCAGATCTTCCTGATGATATTCTAGTCGATTTCGAGGAAGCCAGAGCTATTGTTGATGATTCTCCCAGAGGTGCAGCAGCTTTACTGCGTCTTGCAATTCAAAAGCTGTGTAAGCATCTTGGAAAACCCGGTAAAAAAATTAATGATGATATTGCTAGTCTTGTAAATGATGGATTGTCCCCTAAGATCCAGCAAGCGCTGGATCTTGTCCGAGTTGTAGGGAATGATGCAGTTCATCCTGGTGAGTTAAATCTTAATGACAATAAGGCGATAGCCTATAAACTTTTTGATTTTGTTAATATAATTGCTGAAGAAATGATCTCACGTCCTAAAGAAATTGAAGATTTGTACAATGGCCTCCCAGCCTCTAAGCTTGAAGGCATTGAAAAACGAGATAATGGTAAAAAGAAATAGCTCTTTATTTTTATAACTGTGGAAGCTTTTCAGCTGCGTTCATTCTATCCGCTGAGTGCGGTTCGTAATAGTTTTGATGAATCATTCTCACGCTGGTTCCGGCTAAGTAGGCTATCGTTGAGAATTCAACTCCATGGTTAATCATAGTTGTAATCCAGAGGTGGCGGATATCATATAGACATACTGGGTAAGGCAGATTTGCCCCTTTGGGGCCGGAGGCATTTTCTAGAGAACTTTTCATGTGGGTGACAGGCTTTCCTTTGTATTCAACAATATGCCCGCTTATATTTGTAAGCCTTGCTATGTAGAGCTTCCTTAAAAAATCTTTTGAACAATGGACTGTTGCCCATTTGTTAACTTTGGTATGGTAAACTTTTATGGTTCCTTTGCTAAAATCTACATTTGTATCATAGCGCAGTGAGAAGAAATCCATTTTCCCCGGCCTGACTGGAATGTTCCATGCTGCATCAATTGCCCAGGCTAAATGATCCGGCGCATATTTTTGAATCTTGCGAAGGTCTTTTAGAGTTAGCATTGATTGCCGGCTTTGCTCTTTTCCTTTTTGCCATAGAGCAAGGGGATTTTTCTTTATGTGTTCATGATCTTGGCCGTATTGGAGGATTGCTCGTAAGTAGCCTATGTATCTATTGCGTGTGGATTGGGCAGAATCGACATAATGCTTGGCCAGAACTTTCATGATATCGGCTTGTGTCAGCATATTACAGGGGACGTTGGTCAGTTCTGGTGCGAATGTTTTGTTAAAAACACTGGCCCAGTCTTTAAGCCAGCCTGTTTTTCTGCCCTGTACTTTTTTTTCGTTGATCCAGATCTGGCAGAGTTCATCTAAGTATATTCCGCCAGTTCGGTGGATTGGTAGTTGTTCTCCCTTGGATTTTTTAAATTTAATTTCAAGGTCAAACTCTGTGGCTAATTTTCTTCCTTTTGATCCTTTTCCGAAAGACCTACAGCGCATTTTTCCGAGTTCATCTCGGAAGTCAACAAGCCAGTACCCATCTTTTCTTTGCCTGACACTCATTATACTTGCACCATATGGGGTTTGCGGTTGCGCTTGATAGGCTGATCCTTGAACTGGCTTGGTTCCATCATCCACAGATCTAAAATTGATTTGGCATAACGGTTATGGTCTGGCCCAACTAATGGCAGCACATATCCTTTGATTTTTTTGCAAAATGTGGATGGAGAATATCCGCAGTATTTTGCGGCTTCCTTCTGATTGTAAAATGGTCCTGTAATATCCATTTGCCCCACCTTGATTATGGCTTTGAATGTGCATCCCGTCTGATTATGAACCTTGGTAGTATATTCTCCTTTAGGAGATTATATCCTATTTGCGAATGCTTATTAGGAGATATTCTCCTAATTATCAAGCGCGTATTATATAAAAGTACTCAGTTAATAGAAAGGAGGTGGAGAATGGAGGACCCTGTGGGAGAATTATACCAGTTGGTTGAGGCTTTAGATCTGTGTTGTCGGACAGCGCCTGTAGGCTTATCATTTATTCTTAAATTACTTAAAGATAGACTCTATGCTGCAGTAGTGCAGCTTGAAAATCAAGAGTAAATACGCAGGTCGGTTATCCGGCCTGTTTTTGCTTCATGTACTGGTCAACCTGCCAGATCAAAGCTGGGAATTCAGAGCTAAGGGCAGAACTCATTCTGTATGCTTCAGATAGACTGAGCCGTCTTGGCGGTTTTCCCGGGGCGGGGCTTCTTAGTTGGCGCCAGACTCTTTCTGCTGTTCCTGTGGATTGGCCAGGGAAAACCTTTCTGGCGAAGTCAGAATGCGTAAGTTTCATTTCTTTTGCCTTCTTTGTGACAAATTTTATGAAGTATTCTTCGAATATTACATCCATTTAACTGCTCCTGCTGGCCATATTAAATTGTAACTAATTTAAGGGTAGTACCTTATAAGGTAAAATCTCCTAGGTAAAAAGGAGATAATATCCTTGACCTCATAGGATATTATCTCCTATTAGAAGGTATGACAAATACAATAACAAAATACATTGAATATCTACGTAAAGAGTTTGGGTCTTATTCACAATCTGCAAAATTTCTTAGCGTTGATCCCAGATCATATCGCAAGCAGAGAAAGGATCTAGTTAAGTCTAATCGTGCAAGACGCTCCATTGTTCTTTCAGCTAAATATCTGCAGCTACGCAGGACTATCTGCGTATTGAGAGATGAATATGGTGTTCCTCTTTCTGACATCAGGGCTGCGTGTCGTAAGGTAAAAATAAAGTCAACATGAGTTTTTCCTGTTGACCAGAAAGCATAGCGAGCTGCCGTCGTCAATTCAAAAAATTGTACTGATCAAAACTGCATAGAGAAGTGATATTTTAGCACCTGAAAGAAATATATCAAAATATTTTTAGGTAGCCCTACTCTTTTTTATGCAACCCTATCGCAATAAGTGGAGTCTGTATAAATATACATTGTTTACGAATCATTCCTGTAACCATATGATATCCGCCTAAATAACTGAAAATAATTAAAAGAGATAGAGTAATACGTCTTAATCCGTGGCAGATCCGGGCGCTCTAATTGGGCGTGGTGGCTCTGGATGATACAATTGATGTTAAAGAAGAGGAAATGATTAATGACTATGAATAATAGAGGTTCAGCAGTAGATATTGATGAAATTGTTCAGGCGTTGCGCAGCGATTCAAGTCTGGAGTTTACGGAAACAGGTAATGCCTTCATTAAGGGGAAATGCCCGGATTGTGGTAAAAAAGAGTTATTCATATCTAAAGAAAAGCCGTGGCAGCTCAAATGTAACAGGCTTAATAAATGCGGCTATGAAGAAGCCACCAGAAACAGGTATCCAGAAATATTCACCAATTTTTCAAAGAAATTTCCGGCAACTGAAGCAGAGCCGAATAGAACAGCTGATGCTTTTCTGGGGTTGGACCGAGGCTTTGATCTTTCCAGGATTCGTGGTTGGTATGAGCAGCAGTCTTTGCAATTGCCTGGAACGAACGAGTTTTGCAGTACGATACGATTTTATATTGATGCGGAGCGTACCCGTTACTGGGAGCGGCTTATTGACAAAACCAAAAAGGATGGCCGTAAGGCTCACTTTGGAGGTCGCCGAAAAAAAGATGAATCTATATACCGGGGAGACGCTTGGACTCCCCCCGGTCAGGAGCTGAAAGAAGGTGATAAATGCTTTTGGGTGGAAGGCATTTTTCACTCTATCGCGTTGCATCATCATAATTATAGATCTTTTGCTGCTTTTAGCTGCAGTCATTTTCCCGTAAATTTCATTGAAAAGCACAAGGGTAGGGGGGTAAAGTGGATCCTTGCGTTGGACAGTGATAAAGCAGGAACTGAAGCTGTGCATAAACATGCCAGAAAGTTGCGTATTATGGGAGAAAAATACGAAGTCTACCTACTTCCGGAAAATCAGGACTGGGACGACCTTCACCGAGCCGGAAAAATAGATAAAAAGTTCATGTCTGGTTGCCTATATCGCGGCAAGCTGATGATGGCTGAAACTGTGGAGGAATGTGCTTATATAAAATACGGAAGATTCACTTCCAGAAAATTCGTAATAAACTTTCGGAACCGTCTTTTCAGCGTTAAAATTGATATTGGAGCTCTAACGGAAGATCTGCAAAAAGTGGATGCTGTCATTGATAGTGATGATGGTTTTAAGTGCTTTTTATCTCATTGTGATGTCATAGAAATATGTAATCGAGATCCTCAATGCCTGTATCGTGAGGTCGATGATATACTTGATGAACAGTGGTATGTTTTTAAAATTAATTCACCTAAAGGCGAATCTGAGGTTGTACGTTTTGAGGGAACTAACATTGCTTCAGCAGATGCTTTTCACAAGGCATTGTTAAATAGAACTGGTGGCGGAATTTTTAATGGTTCACCTGCTGATATGCGGATCCTCACAGGGCGGTGGCTACGTAATCAGCTTCCTGTTGTGCGCTCCATTCCTTTTATCGGATATGATAGCAATGTTGAGGCCTATATTTATCCTTCTGCAGCCTTTCACAAAGGCCGTGCAATTGAGCTGAATGAAGATAAGTTCTTTAATCTGGGTAAAAGTTTTATCCGGCCGGGACTTAAGTCAATCAAAATATCTGCAGACGGTAAGTTTGATTCTCTCTGGTTTGATGATTTTCAAATGGCTTTCAGCTGGCAGGGAGTCGCGTTGCTTGCGTTCTGGCTTGGCTCACTATTCGTGCAGCAGATCCGCAAGGAACAGAAGTCTTTTCCATTCTTTGAGTTTACCGGCGATCCGGGGGCAGGAAAATCTACCGTACTTGAATTTCTTTGGAAACTGGTCGGTCGTGAAGGTTATGAAGGGTTTGATGTAATGAAAGCGACTGTGGCCGGACGGCGCAGGGCTTTTAATCAGCTATCAAATTTGCCCGTTGTAATTATTGAATCTGACCGTGAAAGTGGAATCAATGACGGTAAGCAGCGGCAGTTTAATTTTGATGAGTGCAAGCCGTTCTACAATGGACGTGGAACAGGAACGCTTGGAGTTGCCAGAAGAAATAACGATGTTGATGAATCCCTATTTCAGGCTTCGCTCATTATCTCTCAGAATGCAGAAGTTGATGGTAGTGAGGCTCTGCTTCAGCGTATAGTTCATTGCCATGCTGACAAGGCACACCATAGAGCAGGTACACGTGAAGTTGCAAGAAAGTTTGAAAGATTTACAGCCGAAGAAGTTAGCGGATTTCTTGCTGCAGCTCTTAAAAATGAGAAAAATATTTTAGCAACCTATTTTGAAGCTTTTGACCGCATCGAGGGGGAATTCTCCAAGGTGCTGCAAAATGAGCGTATAGCTAAGAATCATGCACAGATTGCCGCCTGTGGATATACTCTGAAAGTTTTATTCCCATCCATAACAGATCAGACAATTAAAAGTCTGCAAGGCTATTTGCGACATCGTGCAGTTCTGCGCGAGGATCGTCTTGCAGCTGATCATCCTCTGGTTGAACAGTTCTGGGAGACATACCGATATCTGAACTCAGAGACAGGAGCAGGACCGGAATACGCATTAAATCATAGTGCTGAACCTGGTTTGATAGCAGTGAACCTGAACCATTTTGTGCAAAGGTGTCGGGAAAAAGGGCAGGAACTTCCTGATATGAAGTCTCTTAAAAAACTTCTGCCTCAATCTAAAAAACATGAATTGGTAGATAAGGGCAGGGCAATTAATAGCTGTCTGAGCAATAAAACCGTTAGGTGCTGGATTTTTAAATCTAATAGTTATTTATAATAGTGTGTTATGATTGATTTACACGTGTATACGCGTACGTGCATTTGAAACATAAATTTATTCTCGACAGTGGGTTTCGGAAAAGTGTAATAAATGTAATCTAAAAAAATAGTATATATAACATGCCTAAATAACTATTTAATATGCAGTTTTGAGACTGTAATAAAAATGTAATTTTATGTAATTTATATTACACTTTTTGATTACATTTTGAAAAAATATAACTATCTTAAATTATTGTTTATTACATTTTGCATTACACTTTATTACATTTTTTTGTAATCGTAATTAGTTAAATATTTTAGCGTATTAACATATTTTAAAATAACCAGTTACTGAAATTACATTTTTCCGAAGCCTTCACCCATTTCCGTAAATAAATGCATCTGTTCAGCCGGACCTGCCTTTCTAATTTTCTGGCGTAGTTGCTCTGGTAGATCCAGAGCAGAAGGGCTTAATGTATGTGAAAAAGAAAGTTCCATTGCCCAGCTATGCCCACATTCTGGATTTGTACAGCAGCAGTATAGTCTCTTTACTGTCTCTGCTTCTTGTGAACTTGATTCAATCCTACCAACATATCCGCATTTTATGCAATAAACTCTTACACTCACAGTTTTAAATCCTCTATTTTATTATTAAATAAAATTTATACATTTGTTAATTCTATTTTTTATCAATTTATTTAATATTAATTCATATTTTATATGAATATATTTGGAATTTGTAAATAATATTTATATTCAAAATATATAGTTTGTTGCATTTTTAATTTTTTATAATTTGTAATGTATATTTTAATTATTTTTTTTCAATCCGATTATATTGAAATAGGATTGAAAAATGTTGTTACAATATTTTTGTAGTATTATTCTCCTCTCTATGGCTAAGTTTAATACATATTTTTATAGTAATTAGTCATGGCATTGTTACATCTGATTAATCTATCTGTATGCATACATTGTCTATGGTTACATTCAAATTGATTTTAATGTGATGGTGGATCATTCATGAAACTGTTTAAGAATTTTTCAGAATTTTTACTGAACGTTTCCGGTGTGCAGCCTGAACAGCTGGAAGGCTGTACTGACAGCGGCGAGCTTGAATTCAGCGGCAAAGATCTCGGAAATTGTATGGAGATAGGCCGCTTTAGATATGAAGGAGTTTTCACAGTTGTAAACTTTCAGGGAGATATCAATTTATTGTTATCTCAAATCATTGCATGGCTGGACGATAACGATACCGAAAGGTCAAACTTGAACCTTCCAGATCCAGAACTTGTTATCTCCTTGCTTGAAAATGATAGTGTGAAGGTTGAACTCTCCGTATTTTTTGAAGAGCCACTTATTGTGGTCCCTGATGTTGGTGGACCTATTATCTGGAATGGCAGGAAATGGGCAGTCAGCGAGTTGGATGTTGATATCGCTACAGAGCTGGTTGGTATGAAAACAGAGCTGGCCATCAACTATCAGCCAGATCAAACGAGCATAGGAGTTTAAATGCTAGGCAAAGTACAAGTTAATAATCTTAATTTATTTCAAGGCGAATTTGATGAAGTAGAACGCTACTTCCTTTTTGTCGGACGTGGCGCGGGAACTAATGAGGGCAAGTTGGTTACTGTCAACACTGACACTGATCTTGGAGAAGTTCTGGGCGAAGAAAGTTTTTTGAGAACTCAGATTGAAGCAGCAAAGGCAAATGCAGGGCAGAACTGGAATGCTTGCGTTTATCCGCTTGCAGATGCTGAAAGCTGGTCCGAAGCAGTTGATAAGTGCATGGAACTGGTCAGTGTTGAAGCTGTTGTGGTAACTGATGCTGTAGCGGACAGTACCGCAGTTGAAGCATATCAGGCTAAGGCTGAGTCCATCATGGGCAAATATATGCGCCCTTTGTTTTTTATAGGAACCAGCAGAGCTATGACTGCCGAAGAAAACTGGACTGATTTTGCAACTCACCTGAAAGGACTGGTTGCAGGTGTAGCAGCTGATCAGGTTATGATTGTCCCCACTCTATGGGGTATGGACCTTGGAGCACTTGCAGGAAGACTCTGCAATCAAGCTGTTACTGTAGCTGATTCTCCTATGCGTGTGGCAACCGGTGCATTGGTTGGATCATGGTCTGCAAAGCCAGCTGACAAGGATGGCCGAACAATTGATATGTCCATTTTGCAGGATCTTGAAAGTGCAAGACTGTCCGTTCCTCAGTGGTATCCTGATTATCCTGGTCTGTACTGGGCAGATGGCAACATGCTTGATGTCCCTGCCGGTGATTATCAGTGTGTAGAAAATCTGCGAGTGGTTCAGAAGGCAATGCGCAGGGTTTACGTGCTGGCCGTTGCCAGAATAGCAGACCGGAAACTCAATTCTACTCCGGCAAGTATTGCGGCAAATCAGACCTATTTTATGCGTCCTTTGCGCGAAATGAGCAGGGCTGTTGAAATCATGGGTATTCAGTTTCCCGGTGAAGTGAAACCACCTAAAGAATCCGATATTACAATTAACTGGAAAACTAAATATCAGGTTGAAATCTACTTGGTTGTTACTCCATACAACTGTCCTAAATCTATTACTTGTAATCTTTTGCTGGATCTATCCAATCAGGCGGAGGCGTAAATGGCACAGCGTTTAAGTGGGAAAAATTTTGATATTACACTGGGAGACATCCAGCTGCATGTAGAGAAGGCTTCTCTCAGTATTGAGGATAACAGCAGTGCTGCTAAAGATCGTGGTGTTCCTAATGGCTGGGTTGATGGTGATGTTGCTGCATCTGGAGATATTGAAATTGATGCAACCAATCTAAAGCTCATTTCTGAAGCTGCTCGTGCAGCTGGAAGTTATAGAGAGTTGCCTGATTACGATATGCTTTTCTTCGCTAAGACAGGCAATGAAGAAAAAAAAGTTGAAGCATTTGGGTGCCATTTTAAGATTGAATCGTTGCTGGATATTGATCCCAAGGGTGGAGAAAAAGATATCAGCAAACTTCAGTTTGAAGTTACCAGCCCTGATTTCGTGCGTATTAACGGAGTTCCTTACTTGTCTGAAGCTGATACAGAAGGGCTGTAATGGATTTTGCTGATTCAGCACAAATTCAGGAAGAACTTTTAAGACAAATAGCACTTGCTGAACCTGAACTTAAAAAAAACAGGTTCAGCAAACTCCATTGTGAAAGTTGTGGACGATCTATTCCTGAACCAAGAAGGGCAGCCCTTCCCGGAGTAAGTTACTGCATAAATTGTAAGAAGCAAATGGAGAGAGGGGATGGCAAGGCCCAGAGGTATTAGAAATAATAATCCAGGCAATATCCGTCATGGTGAAAAGTGGGATGGTCTCACTGAAGTACAGCCTGATCATTCATTTTGTACTTTTGTCAGTCCTGAATATGGAATCAGAGCCATGGGTAAGATTTTGCTGACTTACCAGCATAGATACAACCTAGATACTGTTGCCAAGATAATTAATCGATGGGCTCCACCTGTTGAAAACAACACATCCGCCTATGCAGTGCATGTTGCAGAAGTGTTAGACATGGATCCTGATGAAAGGATCTCAGTTCATAGTAATTTGCAGGGGTTGGTATTGGCGATAATTCAGCATGAAAATGGTCAGCAGCCTTATGACATTGTGACTGTGCAGCGCGGGGTTGCAATGGCTTTGGGGGGTGCTTGATGTTTTTAGACGCAATCGGTTCAATTTTTGGAGAAGGCGGTCTTGGTTCAACCATTGTCAATATGGTTAAGGATTATTTTCCGCCTGATATGAGTGAAGCTGAGAAAGCCAAGTTTACAATGGCGATCAATGAAGCGGCTCATATTAAAGAGAAAGAAATGATGCAGTTGGCCATGCAGGCTGATCGTGAGTTGACCGACAGAATTGCATCTCTTGAAGGGACTGCTGCTGATCTGAATCAACTGCCGTTTGTTGGACGGATTATTATTTTTCTGCGCGGCTGCCAGCGTCCACTTTGGGGGTTTGCAACTTTGTATATGGATTTTCTATGGTTTACAGCATGGAAACTGACAGAAAAGCAGCAGACAGCTTTGATTGTAATCAATGTATTAGTGTTAGGTTTTCTATTTGGTGAACGCACTATTAAAAATCTTGAACCTCTGCTGTTGAATATTTTTGGTAATAGCTCAAAAGGGGCCAGATAAGTGGCGGATGGTCTTATCCTTAAAGCGATTCCCGGAGTGGCGAGTTTCTTATGTGCTATCGCTCTGTTTTGGAACAAATATCTGCATAATTCTTTGGTTGCTAATCGGAAAGAGGTTGAAGCTGTAAAGTTGGATGTAGCAAAAAACTATGTATCACATAGTCAGATGGATAAATACTTTTCGCAAATGGAAAAACGGTTTGACCGTTTAGAAGCCAAAATTGATTCTAAAGAAGGAAAATAAAGATGATCATTAATGTGAAAGTGCAAGATAAAAAATTTGATTTTGATGTAGAATTGACTGTTTACAATCAATACATCAATGAAATGATGCCTAATAATAAGGTTACTCCTGCACATAATTTTCTAATGCGTAGTATTATCCCCGAGCATAAAGATGAATTGGCTGAAATGCTTAAAATTCCCAGTGCATCTCTTCAGATTGCAGCCGCTGTTGTAGAGGAATACACACCTGACCTTGAAATTACGGTGGGAAAGTAGAAGCGACAGCAAAGTCCATTCAAAAGAATGGCTTAATGCAGCTACAGGTTCTTTGTTGTCGGTGGTTCCCCGGGCAAGAGGTTACGGAGGAATCCATGGCTGAAGCTCTTTGGTTGGAACAGGATTTTTGGGAAAAGATGAGCGTAGCAGTCAGTAACGGAATTTCAAAAGCTTTCAGAGGTTGATTTGTCGAAATTAGAGAAGCTTACTTTTTCTGTAGAAGTATTGACGGGAAGAGCTCTCACTAAGCTGGAGAATGTTCAGAAATCTTTGGATTCTGTCACTGCTAAGGCGAAGTCCGCTTTTCGCGATGTTGGATATGGAAAGGTTTCACAGAGCATAAAGGCTTTAGTGCAACCTGCCATGGAGTTTAACAGTGCTATGGGTGATGTTAAGTCTCTGAACGTTCAAGACGCTGCAATGGATAATCTTGCTAAGAAGTCATTAATAAATAGCGTCAAATATGGCGAAAGCGCCAAATCATTTGTTTTATCAGCCTATCAGATTCAATCATCAATTTCCGGGCTTAAAGGAAGTGAATTGGCTAATATTACAAATGCCAGTCAAGTACTTAGTATCTCCACCAAAACAGATGCAACGGCAGTTAACACATATATGGGAACGATGTTAAGTGTTTTTGAGAAAGACGCTGAAGCAATAGGTAAAATCAAGTTTGCTGAACAGGTTACAGGTAAGACTTTAGCCGCTGTTAATATGTTCCGTACAAGCACTAAGAAAATGTCTTCGGCTTTTTCGGTCGTGGGAGTTGCTGGTCAATCCGCGGGGGTAAAGGTTTCAGAACAACTTGCTGTACTGGGTACTCTGCAGAAAACTCTGCCGGGAACTGATTCAGGTAAAAAATATAAAGCATTCCTTGATGGAATTGGTTCTGCCCAGGAAAAACTTGGACTTAAGTTCACAAATTCTGAAGGAAAATTGCTGCCGATGGTCCAGATCATGGACAAGTTAAAGAGCAAGTTCGGTGAGACACTAAGTCTTGCAGAGACAGATGTATTAAAAAAAGCATTTGGATCAGACGATGGCGCTGAAGTCATTAAGATTCTTATGAAAGACACAGGCAATCTTTCAGCAGCAATTACAAAGCTTTCCGGGGTAACCGGTATGGCCCAAGCTAAAAACACAGCTATGCAGCGTGTAGATCCGTTTCAACGAATGGTTCAAGGTGCAAACGCTCTCCAAATTATTTTAGGAAGTCTCCTGGCTCCGGCAATTGATCATCTTTTCAATTCTATCGCCAATGTTATCGAAGAAATTATTGAATGGGCAGAGGCATATCCAGCTGCTGCAAAATGGATCAGTTATGCTGGAGTGGTCGTGGCAGGATTTATCGGAATTCTAGGGGCTCTACCTATCGTCACCCGACTGTGTGCAAATGTAATGATGGGGTGGAGTAAAATTATCTCTTTGTGGACAGGAGTAACTAAGACTGCCGCTTTTTTTACACAAGCATGGCGTACAGCTCAATTGATGTTTAACGCGGCTTTTTTAGCAAATCCTATTGCTGTTGTTGTTGGTGGAATTGTCCTTGGCATCGCTGCTTTGATTGCTTTTATGCCACTTATCACCAAACTTTGGGATTCTTTTAAAGAATCTTTTGGTGATACATGGTGGGGCAAGGCTTTGATCGCCGTATTTGATCCTGTTTTGTCCTGGCTTAAAAAGTTAGGATCAGTCGTTAATTGGGTTATGGAGAAACTAGGCTTTTCCCCTGAAATACCAATATCTACAAAAATAGATAAGGCTGCACAGGTTCCTGTACATGGCTCCTCTACTATGACTGATAGTCAATTGGCTACCAGCGCAAATTCTGTAGCCCTTACTGCACCACCAGTGAAGTCCTTGCAGCACTTAAAACAGCTTGCAGTAAATGGCGGTGGTATCAAGAAGGATTTTGTCAATATTTCTACTCAGAATAATTCTAATTCTACTCAAAACCGTGGGCCTGTAACTCAGAACTTCTACGGCCCCCATTCAAATACCAATGAGCAATTTGCGCTGGCGGTGTGCTGATGTTTTTAGATCTGCTTATAACAAATAATGACTTGGTGTTAGATGCCGGTGGCAATCCTGAAATGGTACAGGACCTTGCCTGCATCACTCAGGATATTTGTCATATGATCCGTGAAACTGGGCTGCTTGTTGATCTGGTATCGAATCGGGATAAGCGGCGTACAGCTGAAAATCTGATTAAGATCAAGATCGAAGTAGAAGATGATATTCGTATTGTGCCCGGAACTTGCCAAATAGTCGAAGTGGAAGGGCAACCAGGAACGTTCAACTTGACTGCAACTGCTTATGATTTTGGGAATCTGGGCTTTCAGATTGAGGTTTAAATATGGCTGTAGATTATAGAGAAATGCTTAGGGAAGTCGGAGTCCCTACTACTGAGAATGAGATGGATCAGATCTGGAAAGATCTGAATACGGAGCAGGGAAGTCTTATTCAGAATGATTCTAAATGGTCTCCTTTTTGGAGGCTGATGAATGCTATCGTTACTCAGCCTTGCAAATGGCTGGTTGATTTGCTGGCTGACACTGCGCTGCCGAATACATTTTTAAAAACGGCTTCAGGAATATGGCTTGATATTTTTGGATGGGGAGTTGATCTGGAGCGAAAAAACGCTTTAGCAGCCCGCGGTGTAATTAGTTTTACTCGTACTAATTCTGTAGGTGCTCTGACTATACCGTCTGGAACGATTATAGAAACTCCAGCTATATCAGGATATGTATACCGGCTTATTACTTCTAAAGATGTTACTGCTGTCGATGGAGAACTGGTCTTTACTGTTCCTGTTGTCGCAGAGCAGACCGGAACAGCCTATAATCTTGGACCTGGCTATTATTCAATTTTACCCCGCCCTATTCCTGGCATTGCAGCTGTAAAAAATGAAAATGAATGGCTGGAAGTACCGGGTGCAGATAAAGAAGCAGACGAACCTTTTCGTTTGCGATGTCGCAATCAATTTTCTGCTGTTGGACAGTATCATCATGACGCTGCTTACACGGCTGATATTGCTTTGTTTGCAGGAATTCGCACTGATTATATTTATTTTGAGCATGGAGCTCCGAGAGGTCCTGGAAGCGCTAATGCCTTTATCATGATTGATTCAGGGATTCCCTCACAGGATTTTGTTGACGCTATTAATTTATACATTCGAGATAACGGTCACCATGGACATGGCGATGATATGGTGTGTTTTCCCATGCCTACCAGCGATGTATCCATGGTTGTAGCGGTTTATCCTGTGGCTCACCTTGCTGAAAGTAAAATTATAGATCTGAAGCAGGGAATTGAGGATCTCATCCGCTGTGCCTTTCGGGAAAATTCAAACTACGAAGCCACACAGACTTTTCCTTTTTCACGCTTTTCTTTGTCCAGACTTAAAGAGGAACTTCACTTAGAATTTAAGGATCTGAAGTCCGTTGAATTCGATTTAAGCCAGGATATTGTTACAGGAATGAACCTGCCTCAATTGACCGAATTGACTGTGGAGCTTGGAGTATGATTCCAGTTTTAGAGCTGCCATTCTGGCTTGGAGGCCGAGAGCTTGAAAAGTTAAGACAAGCCGCTTTTGGCTGGTGGGAAAAGCTTACTGAATGGGCAATGATTCCCGTCAATATGCAGGATCCTGATAATTGCACGGAAGGTTTTTTAAAGCTGCTGGCGTGGCAGAGAGATATCAAGCGTTTTAGCTCTGAACCGCTGGAAATGTTTCGTAAACGTGTGAGGTTTGCTCGAATCAATGCCATTGATTCAGGATCTGTTGCCGGTTTTAAAAGAATTTTTCAGCGGCTTGGCGTTGGGTACGTGGAAATTGAAGAACGTCTTCCAGGACAGGATTGGGACATTGTTTCCATTCGTCTTTCAGACAGCCAGCTATCTATTAATCAAAAACTTCTTGAAGCGTTGATTCAACACTATGGGCGTACATGCCGCCGTTATGATTGGCAGGTCATTACACCTATCAGTGTCAAGATTAATACTCAGGAATTTAATCACGATACATTAACTATTTATGCGAAAGTCCCGCCGCTGGCCATGTTGGTTCATGGAGGCGGTTTTGATAACGACACTCTGACAATTGAGGCTAAATTATGAGTTCAGTGATTACCGTTGCCGGTGAAAATTTAATTGCAGCAAAACAGGGGGCAGGGCAGCTGCTGGTCATTGATAAAATGATTTTTGCAAATGTTCCCGATGTGGACCCTGAAGTAGCTGTTGACCGTAGCAGTCAAAAACCTGCTGCTGAACAGATCATGCAGGAATATGATATTCCAGCAGAGTATATGGCTTATGTAAGTCCTAACCAGGTTGTCTATTCAGCCGTGCTTGATAGCAATGATGGAGACTATGATTTTAACTGGATTGGTCTTTATTCTTCTGCCGCAGATGTTGTGGTGGCTATTACAACATTGCCGACTATTTCCAAGTTTAAGACAGCCGGTCAGATTCAGGGCAATCACCTGACCCGCAATTTCATGCTGTCTTTTGACGGTGCTGCGGAAAGCACCGGAATGACCGTGGCTGCTGATACATGGCAGCTGGATTTTTCTACCAGACTTTCCGGCCTTGATGAGCGGGATAGGAAAACGAACCGTGATATCTACGGCCGTGCAAGATTCTGGAAAGATGGTTTTAAGCTGATTAACACTGAAGGATCTTATACTTTGTCCTCTGGCGTAGCCTATGTGGAAGGGATTCGTATAGATCTGGATAATCCGTTTCCTGTATCAGGGGCGAGGCTGCCTAAGTCAATCTGGCTGGATGTATCGCTTTCACCGCAAGGCTCAACTGTCGTGGCCAAGGCAGTTCCGGTTTATGGTGATAACTTTGAAGATAATATCCAGGATGGAATTAAGCATTACTTTGTAAAAGTTGCTGATGTTGATGCTACTGGAAAGATTGTAGACCGCCGAGTTGTAGACAATATTGAAACAGATCTAGTGGAGTATCTTAAAACTTTGGTCCATGGTCACGAAACTGATCCTGATGCGCATAGCGAACTACTGGCCAAACTCGCTACAGGCGTTCCGGATATCTTATATCCCCTGAACATGGCAGAAAATATAGGTGAAACACCTGTTTTTACCTGTACTCAGTTTGTACCGATCTTTGCAAATACATTGCAGAATGCAGCGCAGTGGCAGATAGACTACGCTTCAAAAGATTTCAGTAATCCTGTTTTTGATTCAGGCCCCAGTGCAGTTGCATTAACCTCTTTTGAAATGCCTGCCGATTATTTGCAAGTAGCGAGTATTTATAAAGTTAGAGTAAGGCGTAGGCTGAACACTGGACAGTGGTCACCATGGTCAACTGCTGTGACTTTCACAACTCGCGATATTTTTAATTACGTGGACCGTCCATCAAATATTTCGCCCAGCTCCGGTGCAACTGGTGTTATGGAGTGTCCTAAGTTTATTTCCAGCCAGTTTAATGTGGTGGGAGATGAGACTGATACCCATGAATCAACACAGTTCCGTGTGAGGATCGGTGATACTGCTTTACACTTGTCACCGGAACTTGGCCCCGTGACAGAATATGTTCTACCTGCGGGGTTGTTACAAGTTTCCAGTGATTATGTGTGGGAAGTTCGTCACAAAGGGAGTGCTCTCGGTTGGTCTGAGTGGTCAACTGCTACCAGTTTTCATACAGCTATGGCATTTATCACAGGTGATGAGGCTATTTCTTTTACTTCGTGGGATGGTTACGACAACGCCTCTGCTGCCGGAGTCGCGCTTGCTGATGATGCTGCACTCCGTAGTAACTGCGTTGATCAAGGCGCGGATGAGGGAGATTGGATTAGTCTTCAGACTAGGCTGAAAATCCGTGAACAGGGTTTGAAGGTGGATGAGAGAACCAGTTCTACTCATCTTGTCACTACGGACCAGCTGACTGCTGGTTTGAAGGTTGGTACCAGTGAGGGTATTGCGACACTTGGTGATGTAGCTGTTGATTCAATTGGTACATCCGGTGCATTTACTACAGGTCCCGCGTCTGGCAGTTTTGGCAGTTTTGCCGGGGCATATGTAGACCTGAATCATTCTTTAATAAATGGTGAGCAAATCCGCTATGGGGCTGCTTGGCTTAGAAATAATCATAATTTTGCAATGTGCGTTGTCCGTCATATTTCAGGGCAAGAGTATGAAATAGTTGCGCGAAGTTTGGACATGACTATACAGGGTGGGCCATCTAGTCCTACTTACGCAGCTATAGATTATGTTGTGCCAGATACTGGAGATTATTATTTGTGTTACCTCTCCGATGGCGCGGTCTATGATTATTATAACAACACTGGCAATTTTGCCACTCTTACGTCGTTGGAATGGTCATCTCCTGTCGGAACAACCTTTATTACTGATTCAACAACAAATGCATGTGCTGTCCTTTCCTGTATTTATGGTTCCGGCAAGATTAGCGGATCATGGTTGTCTAGTAGCGATGATCGTGACGATATTGATACTCAGGTTGCAATTAAGTTCACTGCTGAAGATATAAGTTTAGGAATAGTCTGTTTTGATTGGAATCTGGATTATGGATCAGATTGTCGCACAATCCCTAAATTGTTCTCCGACAACAACGGTAGACCCGGTATAGAGCTTTGGTCCGGTGCGTTGATAGACGGGTCAGTGCAGACCAATGCACAATATGACTACTCCGGCGCACCGGAGTTGACTGTAGGTGAGGATTATTGGTTAGTTCTAGTTGAAGCATCAGGAAGGATGTATTTAACTAGCACTACTGATTTAGCCGATGCCGGGTCGTATTTGACCGGGGCAAATTTTGAAACCGACATTTCTGCTAATGGTAAACCTTTTTATTGGATTCAATATGCTGGCGATAAATACATCGCTGACATTTCAGCCGCCGGATTTACTTCAGCACCTACCAAAGCCCATATCCTACCATCCCTTACCGCCGCAACAAATGTGAAGGTTGGGATTGATAATTGGCCTGTCTATGAGTCCAGCGCACAGCATAATGCTGAGTTATTTAACGATCCGTATCACGATGGTGTAGTTTACTACTTTGATGTTGATGACACAGCACAGTTATATAAATCTGTAGATTATGGTGCTACGTGGACCCACATATATACGATCGACGGCAATATTTTTAATATTGCATTTTCAAAAAATGCTATATTTATTGCAAATTCAAACGGCTATCTTTTAAAATCAACAGATGGCGGTGTTACTTTTAATGTATTAGATTGTGCAAATCCACGTGGGTTAGCCGTATCTGCTGATGGTCAGCATATTCTTTGCGGCAAAAATAGCGAGATATACGTCAGTAATTATGGTGGGGCATTCAATGAAAAAGCAGAAGTAGCAACGTGGGCTGAGCATATATTCGTGTTAAATTCGGGTCGCTTTATTGCAAATGGATATAATGGAAACGTTAAATACAGCGATGATAATGGAGTTACGTGGACAGAAGGTCCTAAACTTGGAATTATTGGCTATGCATTAGTAGAGGCTGATGGATTTTGTTATTTTGCAGGTGACTCTAACATAATTTATCGTTCATCTGATAATGGCACTACATGGACTGAATGGTTCAATGATGCTGAAACAATTAAGCATATACGAAATATTAACGTGCGTGGGAACTATGTATATGTTGCTGCTAGCGGTTCATCTGATACGTACGGTATTTATCGTATTGATATTGCTACAAAGACACTATCAGCAAAGTTGCCAGACTTTGTTGGAACTGGAGCAAGTGTTGTTTTCAGTGGAGATTACTTACTGTTCTCAAGGAGTAATGATCCTACCGAGGATGGTACTGGCTCAGTTAAACGAATGCTTATTCAGGATTCAGCAGTAACAGTCCCTGCCGAAACCGCATTCACTCCGGCTGATTTTGCCGAAATTGACGTTGAAAACGCTATTCTTGGCACTGATGCCGACCTTGATCGTCCTGATTTTATGCTACTGGAATCCGAAAAAATTACCCCAAAAGCTCCTTTCCGACGTGTGGCTATTGGTGTGTCAGGATTACCTGAAGGATCAGAAACCCGCATTACTGAAACTCAGTGCGATACCTGGAAGCAAGGAGCTTAATCAATGAATATTAGCAAGATGACTATTGACGAAAAAAAGGCGTTGGCTGCTGAACTTGCGCCTTTCATCCTTGGGGAATTCCGTGGAAGTTCAGAAATGATTATTCCTGGAGTTGAAAGATCTATTAAGGTTAAGACCCGTACCATTGATAGCGGGCAAATCTCATCTCAAACCCGTAATGAACTGGATGCGGCGGAAGCCGCTTACGACGCGGCAACAAATGTTGAAACTCGAAAAAAGGCACTTAAAAACATCGTTGGAATTTTCCGCGTAATTTTGATGGGCAGGAAATAGTGTGGCAGACAGTTAATTTCACACTTCCAGATACGGCTGCAGGTATAAAACAGGACTCTGATTCTGTCCTGACAGCTGTGTCTGGTGAAATGTCTGCAGCACAGTCCCGTTTGTCAGGTGTGGCCGGATTTATTCCAGTCACGCCTTCACCTATATCGGGAAATGCCGGCAATGCAGCTGATCTGACTAATCGGCTAAAAACTCTGCTGGCTGTTAATGCACAATTTATTTGCGTTCATCCATATGTTCATCCCGTAGGGGATAAGCGTGGAGATTACACATATTTATCACCTAGTGGCTGCCGTGATGCCGTTCTGGCTAAACTTGCCGATCCTTATGAGAAGTTACCTGCAAGTGAGTGCGGCGCTTTGTTTTTAAAGATAACCGGTTACGATCATGCTGATATGGCCGCAAAACTAGCGGTTTTTAATAATGTTTTTCCGGTTACTAGTCTGCAGCTTGTTCAGCGCAGAGCCGCGGATCTGTCTGTTCATGAAAATGAAAAATATATATTCGGCAATGGCTTCATCTCTCCAAAATTCCAGAGTCTGGAAGAAAGACAGCACCAGACCAACAAAATGATGGATGCAAGAATGGCCAGACTGGTGGCAGTTTCCCATGGTTACGATACTCAGAACATCCGTCCGGAAAGTCTGTTAAGCGAGCTGATAAATAAAAAACGGATACAGACTGAGCAGGCGGATGAAGTTTGGAAGAATCTATGCTCTAGTTTTTCGGGAGGATCCGGAAATGCTGCATATTTATCAGGCAGCGTACGCCAGATTCGCCATGATTTTTCACGATTAGCTATTAGGGAAGGTGCGCACATTCTGAGTGTAATCTGTTGCTGGATTGGTGAAGCTGAAGCCATGACCGTTTTTCGTGAGGTGCTGGGAATATGAATACATTTTTAAGACTGGGCAGCTACAATGTTCCTGGCTATGGCCTTAAGGTTAATGGCGGAATGGAAATATATGAAGAGGAAATATCCGGTGAGACTTCCGGTACTGATACAGCTCATAAAGGAATCAAAGCTAAGACTTTGAATGTGTCTTTGAATATCAGATTTAAAGATTATGCCAAGCTTCAGGAATTAATCAGGGTGCTGGAAACCAAAAATGATAGTGGCGAGATGATGGTTTATACCATTGCAAACACAACAGCTAATGCCGGTGGAATTACTCAGGTAAGTTGTTGTGAAAGTGTGGGCTGGAATGAACTGGACAGCCAACGGGCATGGAGCATTACTTTCAAACTTCGTGAATATTTGTCAGTGCCGGAAAAGGTGGAGCAGAGGCAGAAAGGCGTAGCCGCGGTAGTTGAAAATGAACCGGGAAAAGCTACTGGAAGAGTTAAGCCGGTTACGGATACAAAAACATCATGGACAAAGGTAATAGACAATGTTGATAAGGCTGCATCATGAATATCCGTAAAACTCTGACAATAGGCGGGCAGCTTTATCATATTGTGAATGAAGATATTCGTCTTGAGCTTTGCGGATCAGGGCGTGCAGTTTTTCAGATAAAAGCATCTGAAGCCGTTTCTGGGGTGGTGCAGTTCGTTGTCGGTTATTCGTCCCAGGATAAAGACCGTTTATTTTTTACAGGGTATGTGGAAAGCTGCCACAAAGTTGATAATCTGCAGCAGCGCATATTTTGCCGTGAGCTTTCCGGCGTGCTTGATAAGCACTGGCCAGTATCGTTACGTCATTCCACACTTAATGATGTACTTGAACACTACACGGATATTACCGGGTTGATTTTTATTGTTCCGGAGCAGTCATATTCTGATACAAAAGTTCCTTCTTTTCAGACTCTTGGTGATGGTTTTCATGCTATGTCCATGATCGGCGATGTGTTCCAGATTCCGGATTATATCTGGAACCCACAACCTGATGGCCAAATATTTGTTGGATCATGGCAAGAGTCCAGATGGGCAAGCAGGCCGCTAAAGGTTCCTGAAAAATGGTTCAAGCGGGTTCTGACTGATGGATCAAAGTGCTGTCCGATTATCCCGGCGTTACGACCCGGAGCAAAACTCAACGGGCAGCGGGTAAAGAGTATAAAGCTCAAAGGCCATGAGATGGAGATTACATGCGTGAAGTAATCCGCAAAGCTGTGCTTAAACTGTTTCCTGAGCTCTCCGGAGGATTGCATTTAGATAGATATGCCAGAGTGCTGGCCGTGAGTGATGAGCCGGAGCAGGGTGGAAGCTGTGAGCGGTTCCGACCGCGCTATGCAGTGGATCTGGAAATACTTACACCTGAAGGTGAACGGGACGCAGCGTATCCTATATATAAAGATGTTCCGCTTCCTGTATCAAGTGCGGGGATGGAGCGAGGAAGTTTTGGTTTTCCAGAAACTGGCGTAATGGTGGTTGTCGGGTTTGCTTACGGTAGGCCGGATCATCCGCTGATACGGCAGATCTATCCGCTGGGGTTGTCGCTTCCTAAAGTGGCAACTGGTGAGCTGCTTTGGCAGCAGGATGATGAGACTTTGCAGCGCGTTGATCCTAACGGAAACTGGACACGTAAAACTACTGGCCAGATTACAGACAGCAGTTTGAAAAGGGCTGTTGGCGCGATTGATTCTATGGTTGAGCTGGTGCGTGACTTCCGCAAGATTGCCGGAAACAGCACAGAGGAAATCGGTGGAGTAAAGCATATTGAAGCTTTGGGCGCGGTGCTGCTTGGTTCTGGTGGGCATATTGATATGGTGGCTATTGATAACATGAATTTTGTCACTGCTGCCGATGCCAGCTGGATTGTTTCCAGAGATTGGAATGGAGTTACAGGAGGGGATCATCATCACACAATTAAGCAGAATATGACTGAAAATGTGCTGATGAATCGAAATGAAAACACCACTCTGAATTTAACTGAAGTGGTTGGTCAGAATGAAAGTTCTACGGTTATGGGCAATCGGGCGGACGTTACTGATCTGGATCACAGCACCGAGGTGCGCGGTAATCGCACGGATGAAATTAAAAAGGATCATACATCCAAGGTAGACGGAAACAGAACCCAGACCGTGAAGAAAAGTTTTACCAGGAATGTTACCGAGAATTTTACCAGCAAGACCGATGGCAATTTTACTGAGACAATCGGCGGTGATATGCAAAGCACGGTTAGCGGTCGTAGCTCAGAAGATGTTTCCGGAGATAAAAATATTCAGGCAGAGAATATCCGGATGAAAGGGACAACATTCACACTAACAACCAAGGACGGTAATATTAGCTTTTTTCCGCTGATGCTGGATTTTATGGCAGAGGTGCGGGACGCTCTTTATGTTCTTGACCATCACACGCATCCGGAAGCAACAAAGATTGTTCAGGCGGCAGAGGTTAAGAGCCATGCGGATGATATTGACGTAATTCGTGGCAAGCTGGATGTTATGTCTGGGTGAGGCGATTACGAATTAGAAAACTGAAAGCCCTGCTTCAGGAATGAGGCAGGGCTTTTGTTTGTGTTCACAGAAAAATTTAAAAAAAATAAAGTTACCAGAAAATTCGAACTCACCCGTACCTACCCTCGAGACATTTGGAGCTATTTTTTGCAAAAAAGAGAGAACTGCAAGATGTAGCCGCAACAGCTTAACAACAAGGTTTACAGTGAATTTAATGGCTTGCGGAGTCTGCAAGGACTTGCAATCTTGTGCAAGATTGATGAATAGGTCTAAATAAAAGTTATTTATAATATTAAACAGTTATCTGTTTTTTTTAAAAAAAGAGATGATGAGTAGGGGATTATTCTTGTTTCTTCGTACGTGAGAGTAATTTTTTTACGTCATTCCTTTACGTACAAAATGGATAGTACCAACAACAAAAAGCAATAAATGATGTAAAGAAAAAATATTAACTATTTGTTAATACAGGATAACTTTATTAAAGCTATGAATGGCATTCAAGAGGCCAAGAGTTCAATTCTCTTCAGCTCCACCATAGATATCAAAGGCTTAGAAGGTTTTCCTTCTAGGCCTTTTCTTGTTTCTGGCTTTTCGTCCACCACTTTTCCACCATTTTATTTTGGGTCTACACCAAATACCATGTTGGCTATAAATGCGGTAATCTGAACTATCTCGAACATTCAGACGCATATTGAGGCCTACTACAATCGTAGAAGACGCCATTCCAGTAATGGATGGCTGTCACCTGCGGAATTTGAAATCAACCGTCAGGATGATATTATTGTGGCTTAACTGACTGTCCAAAAGAGTGTGGCAGGATCATTATTGAGCTGTATAATATAGAACACAAGTTGATTATTGACATGACTTATTCTAAAGATGTTTCAAATATTTCCGATATAGTAGTTGTCTATTTATTTTTGGTATTACTTTAAACAGTCTAAGTTTCAAGGCTGATAATAACTTTAGTTAACCGTAGGGAGGGGCTTATGCCTTCATCTATCATAGGTCAATCCGGCTCTGTTGATAATCAGATTTATGTTGATGAAGAAAAAATCAAGAAAAATTTGGAAGTGCAAGCTACTGATAAAGAGCTCGACGCTAACAATGAAAAGGACACCGATTTTCCGTCAACAGGCGATGTTGTCAGTATTTCCGAGGCAGGCGCGAAGCAGGCTAGTCATGATACTAAATCTGTCGACCTGCCCGACGGAGCTTATACTACTGCTCCTGAAAAACCAGAGGGCAGCGAGACTTTAACCATTGCATCCACGACCATGTCTTCAGGGCGAACTGTTGTTGTAGATAAGATATGGAAGCCTAATAAAGAAGCTTTCAAGGTTGGTGGAGCATTCTACGGCTATCAGGCCAGTATCTTTGGTGCCGATGATGAGCTTGAAGGTTGTTTTACCTTAAAAAAAGATACGATTATCAATGAAGGTAAAGACGGAAAGCTCAATATCAATGACTACGTGAAAGGAGATGAAACCGAAGGCGACGACCTGATTATCGGGCTTAATAATAAGGATCTTTCCGGTGGAGACGGGAATGACACAATTGTAGAGTTGTCTGGAGACTACAATGAAGAAAAGGTCAAAACCGAAGGAGATGCCGAAGAACAGAAGGAGGCTGAAGAAGGCAAGTTGTCAGCCGGGGTCTCCATTGATGGTGGAAGTGGTAATGACCGGGTTTTTGTCCATGGCGGTCGGTATTCGAATGTCAGCTTCATCGATACCGGCTCTGGTGATGATTCTGTTAAGTATGACAGGGCTAAGGATGTGACAATTGATACCGGATCAGGAGACGACTCCATCACTGCGGGAGTTATATATCAATCGACTGTGAGAACAGGGTCTGGTGATGATAAGGTACAGATTGACCGAACTCTTGATAAAAAGGATTGGGAAGATGCGAAGAAGTCTCTCGCTGGAGTTTATGAGTCAGATGTAGATCTTGGAGAAGGTGATGATCAGATTGAATTTGGTGCGTTGCGGGCCAGCAATCTGGAAACTGGTACAGGAAGTGATGTCGCACAAGGTTATGCAATAGACTATTCTTCCACTGTAAAGGCGGATGGAGATTTAAGTGTTCGCGCCGAATTTATTGATGACTCTAAAATCAATGTCTCGGGCGGCTCGCTGAATATAAAGGCATCCTTTATAAGCAAGGCAACTATAACTACCGATGCTAAGGAAGCTGAGGATTCCATTAAGCAAGAAGGCAATTCAAAGGTTGCAAAAAAGACTTCAAAGGGCACTAAAATCGAGGCGCGAGACATACAAAAGTCCAAGATTTCAACAGGACGCGGGAATGATTTCGTCAGCGCCGCATATATCCGCGACAGTAATATCGAGACAGGGGATGGAGCGGATTCGATTTATGTAAAGGAAGGCGTATATAAAAGCAAAGTTTATACTGGCGCAGGAAGTGATACTGTAAAAAGTCGGGAGTATGATCGCTCTGTTCTCGATACTGGTTCTGGTAGCGATAAAGCTTCGTTTGATTATATAATGTCTGATAGTATTGCCAGTCTCGGAGATGGTGATGATACATTGAATTGTTATGTATCAAATTCATTTGTAGATTTTGGTAGTGGTAATGATGTCCTTAATGCTTATGCGATAACCAGTTCTATTATAAGTGGAGTTGGCTCTGGGTCAAAGATAAATCTTGTAAAGGGATTCAGTGAGAAAGTGGGCTCATGGAACGGAATTGTCGGTAATAATATACCTGATGAGGTAGATTCTAAAAATGAACTGCTCTGCAAGATTTTGGATAACTACAATAAGTGGAGAGAAACCGGAGAATACAATATTGATGACGGCGAGTACCGTAGCAATAAAGGTGTGCAAGGTTCCAATTTAGATAGTGATCTTTTCAAAATAAACCAAAGCAATGTTTCCAGCAGTAAAAGGTGATGCTGCATATATAATAATTCATTGTGTCGTGCGTTAGCACGCGCATTAACCTATAACTGTATGGAGAAATGGTATGTCAGGTTTTAGGCCATATGATGAATATCAAAAGTTATTAAGGGCCTCGTCAGTACATGTATACTTAACTGCGCCATTTGTTCTTTCATGGTCGATGCTTGAAGCAATGAGTAGCGGATGTTTGCTTGTTGCCTCTGACACAGCACCTGTCCGTGAAGTTATTACACATGGTGAAAATGGTTTTCTTGTGAATTTCTGGGACAGTAAACAACTGTCTAAGTCAGTAATTAAGGCTTTAAACAAGCAAGAGACATTTAAAAAAATCCGTAGAAATGCTCGTCAGACAATTTTGGATAAGTATGATTTGAGTAATTTGCTCGTTAAACATGAGCAAGTCCTTTTGGGTTGCCTTGCAAAGTAGTTCGATTGATTAGTTCACTACAGGTGTGAGATATGTTTTCCTAGCAAGCATTAATTCAGCTTCTTAATCCTCCAAAACCTTAACAGCCTTCCTAAGTCCGTCAGGGGCGAGGTGTGCATAACGTTGAGTCATTTTAAAGCTAATATGTCCCATGAGCTTCTTAACGGTGTATAAATCTGTTCCACGCTGGACATGCCATGATGCAAAAGTATGACGCAGGCTATGAAAGCAGACCTTTTGTCTGGGGTCTGCCACTTCTTCATTGAACATTTCAGCCGCAATTCTGCCGAATGTCTTCGAGACTCGAACAAGTTTGCCTCCGTCAATGGTGCTAAATATGAGTTCTGCACTTGCGTGGGGTTCAGCGGATCTACGCTGTAGCATCTCTCGTACTTGATTAATGAAAAAAGCTTTACGGTTAATTCCTGCTTTGGGATCTCGAATGTAAATATCTTCATTTTCGAAATCGATGTCCTGCCATGTAAGGGAGGCAATTTCTCCGAACCGTAATCCGCAGTATAAAGCTAGAATAGCCATGTCGTGGGTTTCGGGGGATCTTGTTTTTAACTCTTTGAAAAGTCTGGTAGCTTCATCTTTTGTCAAAAAGCGGGTGCGGTGATTATCTTTTTTGGGTAGCTTCACTTTTTTAGTGGGGGAGTCTTCTGCAACAAGTCCATCGCGTTTTGCAAGATTCCAGACTTGTGAGATCACGGCTAAAGCATAATTGACAGATGCTATACTCCTGTCTTTTGCAAACATAGCGGATGAAACTTTTTCAACATCTTTAGCTTTGAGCCTTACAAGCTGAACTTTGCCTATCTTTGGGCATATCCAGTTTCTATAAAGTGCTGATTCAGCTCCGAGAGATCCGACAGACTTATAGTTTTGCGTTGGCCAGTAGCTTTGTTCCCAGAAATCAGAGAAGGTAGTAGATTCTTTTTCTTTTGTTTTTATCTCTTCTTGCTCTTGCAGATATTTCTTCTGGTTCTTTTTCCGTTTTTCCGAAAGTGAGAAGTTTCCTTTGCCTGTTTTGTAGGCTTCCTTGAGCTTTGAAAGTTCTATAGCTGCTTTTTGCTCAGTCCATCCTTCACTGGCCCAACCAAGAGTTGGTTGAAATCTTCTACCAGCCGCCGCATAGCGCAAGCCAAAGCACTTATCAAATTTTACCCCATGTTTTCGGGTTTCATGCTGGTACCAGCGCACGCCAGAAAATTTTGCTGAAGTAATCCACTTTCTTTTATCCTTCGCCATACGTTTCTCCAGAAGTGCGGTACCACTTTGGTACCACTTTTTGTAAAAAACGATCTGAAATATGGTGATATGAAAATAAGTGTGAAGTCGTCAAGTCTCTTTTAAACAAAGGGATAATGTGATGTTTTGTGAGGTGAAATGAAGTGTTAAAAAATTGAATGTAATTCAAGAGGTCAAGAGTTCAATTCTCTTCAGCTCCACCACTTTTTTCAATAAAATTAACCGATTAGGCGAATAGCTTAATCGGTTTTTTTGCGTGGATAACCGCGTGGATAACAATTGGATAACATTTTGAAATTCTGGTCAATTGATATTGAGAGTCAGGATCTTGCATTGTTTGACGGGGGATTGCTTGCGGCGTTATGAAAAAATATATAACGTCCTGCTGGTCTACAATATTAGGAGCCGTTAATGCCTTGTTGTAAGTGTGAAGAATATGAGTGGAGTAAGCCTCAAGAAGTTGTTTATACTGATCCTGAAAGAGGGAAAAGTTATTGCTTATTTCATGCCCCAAAAGAATATAAATATGAAAATATACACGATAAGAGTCTTGTTTCTAATCAGGACTTTAATCAAAGAGTCTTTGCTTTGATTAAACCGGATGGCTATGAAACACAGGAAATGAGGGGAATAGTTTTTCCTGGAGATATTAATTTTACAGATAAAGAAATGCGTTTTAATAGAGTAACCTCCGCTGCAAAGAGAAGGTTTTCATTTGAAGAATCCCATTTTCATGGAAAGGCCATATTTAAGGGGTTCCATTTTGGAAATGTTAATTTCACCGGTTGCATTTTTGAAAGTGAAGCTCTTTTTGCAGAAAGCCACTTTATGAAAGATTCTGAAACAAAAGTTTCTTTTAAAAGGTCTATCTTTAAAACTAAGTGTGATTTTATGTCGGCAAAATTTGAAGTCAGTGTTTCTTTTAAGTTTGCTGAATTTCATGGACGTACTGATTTCGTTAATTGTGTTTTTGAAAATTTAGCTGAATTTAAATCAGTCAAATTTATTGGGGATGTTAATTTTTTTTCTTGCTATGCAGACTATAGGAAAATTCATATTAGGTCGGCAGTGTTAGATAATGTTGTGTTTTCTGATCGTGAAGTTCCATTCTTTATTTTCCAAGGATGTAAGTGGCCTGTTAGAATGTCTTTAGAAAGAGAAAGATTTAGCGCTGCACAAGATAACGATATTTTGCCGAGTCATTTCTTTACGGCATTAGAGGACTTATATAGGAGTCTTAAGCAAATGGCTGCTGATAAACATGATATGTTGAAATTATCTGATTGGCACTATCGTGAAAAGCTTTTTAAGCTTATTAGTGAATTTTCAGATGATCCATTAGCTATTCATTTGCAGTTATTTGAAAATGAAAAAAGTTCTATAAAAGAGCGTTCGCTTCATTTTGTCAAAATTTTATTTTGTAGACCAGTTCGTAAAGTTTTATCAGCTACATTTTGGTATTGGTTAATTAGTGGATTTGGTGAAAAACCATTTAGGGCTGGTGGAGTTCTTCTTAGTTTGATTCTTGGAATTTGGTTCCTTTTAGGATTTGTGGGGATAGTCTCTTCTAAGTCGAGCCTTCTTATTCAAGGTTTGGCTGCACCCACTTGGGAAAATATAGAAAATTTTGGAACAGTTTTCATGACGTTGTTTAAAAACATAATGCTGTTCAAAACGACTGCAATAGAGTTTCATGCTCAGTATGGGTGGGCAAATGGGGTGGTTCTGGTTTTTACGCGGCTAATTATTCCTCTACAGGTCGCTCTTTTTGCCTTCGCGCTTCGTAATCGA
The DNA here is from genome assembly GCF_000425265.1 of Maridesulfovibrio zosterae DSM 11974. NCBI lineage: Bacteria > Pseudomonadati > Thermodesulfobacteriota > Desulfovibrionia > Desulfovibrionales > Desulfovibrionaceae > Maridesulfovibrio > Maridesulfovibrio zosterae. Next base: position 405,305 of record NZ_AUDC01000011.1, on the reverse strand, counting down.
TTTAGAAGGTAATCACGATTTATGTTTTTCAACTCCGAAAAGGCCAGCCCCATAACAGGACTGGCCTTCATAATTTAAAGCTAATCGATCAAACAGAATACGTTACAATTCCGGCAATAAACTCACTGCACGTTTCTTCTCACTCTTCTGGGAATGGCAGTATACGTCTGCTGTCATCTTCGTTGAAGAATGCCCTAATAGCGCACTTATACTATACCCCATGCCTTTTTATTTTTCAGAATCGTTTCAGATATTGGCAATTTGTATTTCGTACATGGATTCAAAGTCGCGCGCAATGACTCGATGAGAAAGGGTTTAGCTAAGCCTTCAGGAATGTTTTCGCAAAGACTTCCACAAAGGGTTCGCACCATAGGCGGGTATGCTTTCGCAAACTGAACAAGTCTTTTCAATTCGTCTTTTGTAAGGTCTTCCATCCTTTTACCGACAGCAGCAATAATTTCGTCCGGTGTACAATCCTGAGCTTTCTTTATGAACCTTAGAGCTTCGAGAAGCTCTATCAGTGGGATGTCTTCTTTTTCTATCGATGAAACATAGCTGCGCACGAATTGGACTTGCTGTTTCCCCACAGTTTACTTTTTTCTGGGAGTGATACTCGCAATGGTCAGGGTACTAGGAACCTGCGTGGCTATCTGGAGTTTGAGGTATACGGACTGCCCGGTGAGGATTCCGGTGATTTTGTCGCCTTTGCGTGTCAGGAAAGAAATCAGTTCCTCATCAGAAGGGCTGACCTCCCCAAAAATGGTTTCCTTGGGGCGGTAGAAAGTCCCTTTAGCTTGCCGGATAAGAACTTGCTTTTTGACCAGGCGTTCCTAAGCCTTCGCTAGAGCTTGCGGCTTACTTTTCTGCAAGTCTCTAAAGTCCTGATAAGTGATGATTTTTCCCGGTGGTAGCGATTCTATGTAATTATTTAATTATTATCTGTGTTTCCATCTTTTTTTTCGTTAGTTTTAGTTGAGTTATGCTAAATGGTGTTGAGTTTCTTTGGTTCCTGTTAAGTCTTGAACAGTTAGGTTAATTTATGTGATAATGAATTTCACAATCGATTAAAAATAGTCCCTACTGGGATAGCGAGCTTGCAAAACTACTTCTATTATTCACAACTGTTTTAGAATTATCGCACCGATTCTATAGTTTTTTGTAAGGAGTTTATATGCTTAAAATAATCCCTACTCACGTAGTGATATTGTTACTGATAGCGCTTCCTGTAGCCGCAACCCCCTCTGCCAAAGAAGTCCATGCAATTGCAACTAAAGCCGTACAGGTGGAAGCTGAATCTCAAAAAAAATATCAGCAATGGGCTGAGCGTAAAGAAGAGATTGCTTCAGAAATACGGGATATGAAGGCGATGGATTCTTGGCTCGAATATCAAAATAAAAAACACACCAAGTACATAAAAAAACAGGAAGAAGTCATTGCGGAATTAAAACGACGTAAGGAAGAGGCAAAACGCATCAAAATAGAGCTTGAGCCATTCTTGGAAACCGTAGTGAATAGTTTGGGTAATTTTACTAAAAACGATCTCCCTTTCCTGACTGAAGAACGGAATAATCGTATTCAATTTTTACATGACTCCTTAGACGATTATAACCTTGAACTTAGTGAAAAACTACGCCGGGTGCTCGAAGCCTTACAGGTGGAGACTGAGTACGGGCGAAACATATCAACAACCAAACAGCAATTAGAGATTAATGGTGAGCCAACCCAAGTATCTATTTTCCGATTAGGCCGTGTAGCCATGTTTTATCAGACAATGGACGGATCTGAGACCGGAGTATGGGATAATAATACTAACTCATGGAAACCGTTAAACAATTCCTACTCTCTAACTCTGCATCATGCTGAAGAAATGGCAGATAAAAAACGTGCGGTCGAGTTACTCGACCTTCCTATTGGAGTTGCTCAATGAAATATCTCACACTAACCATTTTAGTATTGTTACTTTTCTCTGTTGGTGCTCAGGCCCAAGAGTGGTCACAGACTCGGCAGGCTGTAAATACCGTGGCAAGTGCAGCAAAATATAATGCTGCCAAAACTCAAGCATTAATTGCAAATGAACAAAAAGAACTCGGAGTAGAAAAAGCAACACTAAAAAAAGCAATTAGCCTTAAGCAGCAACAGTTTGCTACTTTTAAAAAACACTACAATCTATTGCTTAAACAAGAAAAAACTCTCAATGAAGAATTAGCTGCACAAGCACAAGAACTCAAGACTATTGACGGGACCATACGCACCTCAGCAAAACAGGCTAGGGAATATTTCCATGAAAGCCTGACGACTCCAGAGTATCCTGAGCGAACTATGGTGCTAAGCGAAATGCTTCAATCCAAGAACTTTCCTGGGTTGGAGGGTATTCAAAAACTACTTACTTTATATATGGAAGAAATGACTTCCTCTGGGAAAGTCATTCATCGCACCGGATCATTTATAGGAACGGATGGCACAAACAAAACAGGCGAACTGGTCAGAATAGGTACATTTACAGCAGCCTACCGCCTTGATGAGGGAACATTGGGCTTTCTACGCCCTACCAGCAAAGGCAACAAGCTCGCGGCTGTTAAAGGTGAACCTGGGTGGTCTTTGTCTACAACCATGAATGACTTCTTTGAAGGTAAAGGCAAAAACTTTCCGGTTGATATTTCGAACGGCGCAGCCCTAGCCAGACTTGCCCAAAACCAAAAAAGTTTATTGGAGTGGCTGAATGCAGGAGGATTACTGGTCTGGCCTATCATTTTAGTCGGGGTTCTAGCCATAATCTTATGCGTAGAACGGTTCTATACACTGTGCAAAATACGTAGCAACTCAGACCGCAACATGGAAAAAATAATAAAGATGGTTTCTCAGGGAAAGTGGAAACAATGCCGTGACTTTTGCAGTACACAATCCCGATTCCCGACATGCCGAATTATTGCTCATACTCTAAAATATGTGGGAAACACACGAGAAATTATCGAAAATGCTTTTCAAGAAGGATTACTTAAAGAACTCCCTTTGCTGGAACGTTTTTTACCCACTTTAAGCGTACTGGCCGCAGTTGCACCTCTGCTGGGATTATTAGGCACTGTTACAGGAATGATTAACACCTTCCAAATTATTACTCTTTACGGCACGGGCGACCCGCGCATGATGTCCGGAGGGATATCAGAAGCTTTAGTCACCACACAGTTAGGGTTGGCCGTGGCTGTTCCAATAATGATCTTGCATCATATACTTGAACGAAGAGTTGATAAGATAATTGGTGACATGGAAGAAAAGGGTACCGGCTTTGCCGTGGCCCTCATGAAAAAAGGACAAATCAAACAACGGGAGGAGTTCGATGCAGTGGCGTGATCTCATTGAGCGCATTGCTGATCTTTTTCAAGCTGGTGGAGAAATCATGATTCCGTTGTTAATGCTCTCTCTGGCAATATGGACCCTAGCTATTGTTAAAGGGATACGCCTTATGCGAGAGCGGCGAAAAGAATGTAGTCCTGAGCAATGCTTAAGAACTTTTAAGAAAAAATCAAACATGTGCGAAACAGGGCTGGCTAAATGGCAATGGGACATTCTTTCCAGATACATGGCCGAACGCTGTGAAGATTCAGAATTAAACAGGGAAATATTGGAGTCAATTCGCATGCGGCAAGAGTCGCAGACTGTACGCTACATCGGCACAATTCTAATATTGGCGGCTATAGCACCACTACTAGGCTTGTTGGGTACGGTAACAGGCATGATTGCAACATTTGACGTCATTTCTCAGTTTGGCACAGGCAATGCTCGTGCACTCGCATCAGGTATAGCTGAAGCATTACTAACAACGCAAAGCGGGTTAATCGTAGCAGTACCAGGATTGATCATGGGTACTATTCTTTTTCATAGATCAGAAAAGCTTAAATCCCGCATGAAATTGTTCTGCATCGGCCTACAGGAACAAACCGACGACACTCGGTCTTACGGAGAGTAGCTAATGAAAAGTATTCGTTACATGCGTGGAAGTCGAACCCGCAAGAGTGAAATCAACATGACTCCGCTCATCGACATAGTATTCATCCTGCTCATCTTCTTTATTGTAACCACCAGTTTTGTCCGTGAAGCCGGTGTTGACGTTCAGAGGCCTTCGGCTCAGACGGCTGAAACCAAAGAAAAAGCAAACGTAATATTAGGACTCACAGCTCAAGGGCAAATATTCGTAGAAGGTAGGCCTTTAGATATTCGATCGGTGCGGGCTTACATGGAACGTTTTCTGGCAGAAACGCCTGAAGGGGCTGTGGTCATTGTAGCCGACAAACAGAGCATGACCGGAGCGACCGTCCAGGTACTAGACCAGTGCCGTTTAGCAGGTGTAAAAAACATTAGTATCGCGGCCAAAAAACAATGATATTTTTTAGACACAAGAATTCAAGTGATTTTGTCGCTGCCAGCATGGCATCGATCATGATTGTCGGGCTTATTTACATCGGAGTATTATTGCTAAATGATGCAGAGCAGCCAAGTGAATTCTCAATAATAGAAGGAGCTATCCGCATTGCCCTGCCTCAAGAAATTATCCCTAAAAAAGAGTTACAGCGTAAGAAGCTTAAGGAAGTAAAGCCTCCTGAACGGCTACCGAAAACATTCTCAGCTAAGTCAAAACCTAAACACGTGAAGCCCATAGTAAATCTCAGCCTTCCGACCTTCAGCGCAGACGTAAACCCCGCTTTTAAAGGTGGAATATCTATGCCTGTAAGTAAAATCGAAGGGATAGGCTTCAACATGGATGAGGTTGATGATCTTCCCCAACCACTACGCAGTTATCCTCCTAAATACCCATACAATGCAAAACGCAACAGCATAGAAGGAAAAGTGGTGGTGCGCATGCTGGTTACTAAAGACGGAATTCCTTCCGAAGTTTCTATTCATTCCGCCACTCCATCAGGAATATTTGAAAAAACGGCAATCAGCGCCGCTAAACGTTGGAGATTTCGGCCCGGGCAATACAAGGGCCGTGCGGTAGACACATGGGTACTGCTACCTTTCAACTTCGAGATGACACAATGAAACGAATATTTATTTTTGTGGGGACACTGGCATTTTACCTGATGTTGACGGGGTTATGCTTAGCAAAATTATCTCCAGAAGAACGCCAGACTTTATACAAAGCACAACTTCTTATGCACGAAAAAAAGTTCACTGAAGCAGAAACAGTAATTAAGAACTTTATGAACTCCACTCAGGAAGTGGTTAATGCAAAAACATATTTAATGTTGGGAGATACGTTATATCAATCAGGAAAAAAGAAGCAGGCTCTACAGGTTTTTAGCATAGGTCATGCAACCTTTTCCAATAATGAATTTCTGTGTTTGAACACCGGAGTAGCCCTTTACGAGCTTGGACATTATGCCGCAGCTGCAAATCACTTTGAAAAAGCATACTCTCTACAAAATCCAGCTAAACCGGAATTACTTTTTCAGGCGGGTTCTGCTTATTACCAAGGAGAAAAATTCCATGAATCAGCTCGAGTTTTAAAATATTTATTGGCAAAAAATCAAAATCCCCGAAGGGAATGGATCAGATTGACGATTCATGCTCTCATTGACTCCAAGCAACCTAAGCAGGCAAAGTCAATATTGCTACGCTATTTGAACCAGAATCCACAAGAAGCAGACTACTGGAAACTGCTTGCCAAGCTCAACATGGATCGCGAAAAATTCTTCGAAGCAGGAGCGGCCCTGGAAATATGCTATAGTTTAACAACTCCATCCAAATATGAACTTGAAAGTTTGGCTTCCTTATATAGTTATCAGGAAGCTCCGTTATTAGCAGCAACTACGCTGCAAAGAGCCTACGGAAATTTTCCTAAGCCAGCTCAATCTATTAAGGTTGCCGCTCTTTTGGCTTCAGCAGGACGAGTTAAACAAGCTATAGACTATCTAAATAAACATGCAGGAACTAGTTCAGTTGCGATGGAAAAAGGAAAGCTTCTCTTCCGAGCCAGACAATTCACTGAAGCCGGAACCGTTTTTAAGCAGATACTAAAAACTAAAGACGAGCCTGAGGCTCGCTTTTTCTTAGCTTTATGCGCTTGGGAACAAAAAGATTGGAAACAAGCTAAGGAGGAGCTTAATAGTATTGCCGCATTAAAAGATTTTAGAATCAAAGCCAGCAGGTATCTTGTTGTCCTTAATGACCTTGAGGCTGCCCGAAGTGAAATTAACAAATAACACTTCTAATTCAGCACTTCCAAATAAAGAGATCTCAAAATTACAGATTGGGATTTCTTTAGCCGCATAATCTCAGCTTATACAATTTTAATATAAATTAATGGCTCCATTATTATATTGAGATTGACAATCATTCTCTATTTAATTATATGCTGAACCATATTAACATTATAATCTTTGGATATTTTAAGTGAAATCAGCTATTCCTCCGACCAAAACAGCTCAACAATGCACCACACTTCAATTTTCGGCAGAAAGTGGAATTTTGGGGTCTAAATATTTCAAGAATATTTCACTCCGGCCAGGCCTTACGCTGACCATCTCAAGAACAACAACTCAATGCCTTCTTAAAGTTCCCTTTGACAGAGATGATGCACCTATACAGTTCGGGTTTACCTATTCCGGTAAAAATAGATGTACCTTCTCCGGTGGAACACTGCGCAATCAAAAAGACGAGATGCAAACTGGATCTAACGGTATATTCTATCTTCCAAAAACTTGTGGAATTATCGAACGTTCTAAAGAGGAATCGTCTTGCGTCTTAGGCATAATTGTTTCACCGAAATTTCTTCGTGATTATTTTATGGACAGCATGGATATATTACCTCGATCTTTTCAAAGGACTCTTGAAGGTTGTAGAAATAATCCTATGCACTGGTTTGGAGATTGTAATCCAACCAAGCAACATCTGCTGACTCAAATTTTGGAATGCCCACATACGGGCGGAGTTCGCAAATTGTTTATAGAAGGAAGAGTTATGGATCTTCTAGCTATACAACTTCAGGATTATATAAGGTCCGAAACCAGCATATGCCCAAGAGTGCAGCCTTTAAGCCCAGAAGACGTTGAACGCATCCGCAGTGCCAGCAAAATTTTAGTTAGGGATTTGGAAAATCCGCCAAGCTTACACGAACTTGCAAATCATATAGGTATTAATGAAAAAAAATTAAAGATCGGCTTTCGTCAAGTCTACGACACATCTGTTTTCGGTTACTTCAGAGAATACAGAATGCAAAAAGCGCATGACCTTTTACAGCAGGGGAATCATAACGTAACTGAAGTTGCTTACACAGTGGGCTACTTGAGCTTAAGTCATTTCAGCCAAGCTTTTAAAAAACGTTTTGGTATTTTACCCAAAGATTTCCTAACCAGCCAGCGTCTTTTGCTAACTCCATAAGCAAAAAGTCCTAACATCGGCAATTTTCGCCCTGACAAGATTAGCCGCTTCCACTCTACAAATGTATTGACCATGATTATCAATTTCAAACAAATAACTGATATTCAAAGGGTCGAACACAATGAAACAAAGCAAAATTTTTATTCTTGCATTCACATTAAGTCTCCTTTTTTCGCATCCTGTTTTAGCGGCTGACGAACCTTCTTCTGATGACAAGCAAAAAACTGTAACAATGGAAGCCGTTACTGTTTCCGCTTCCAAGCGTGAGGGTACAACAAAAGATTTTCCGGGTAATATTTCGGTAATGGACAATATGTTCATAGAAACACGGGGAATAGATACACTTGATGACCTAACACGCTTTGCACCAAACGTTTATATAAAGAACACCAGTTCTGGGGGGTCAATTGTCTGCCGAGGAATCTCCACTATTGATACGTCTCTATTCAGTCCTATGGGGCTTTATGTAGATGATGTGCCCTATCCGATAGGCTATATGACCAATCAAGACCTATTTGACGTTGATCGAGTAGAAATTCTGCGCGGACCGCAAGCCACACTATATGGAAGAAACAGTGAATCAGGTGTTATCAATATAGTTCTTAAGCAACCTGATAATGAAAAACGAAAGAAGGTGTTACTAGAATTAGGCAACTTTTATACAGCCCGCTTAGGACTCAGTGCCAGCGGACCTGTTACTGAAGATAAGCTCTACTACGGTATATCTCTACAGGGTTTAACGACCAGAGGATACAACACAAATATTCTAACAAATGACGACGACGTTAATGGAAGAAAAACCTTCAACGGGCGCGGTACCATGCGTTGGACCCCGACTGAGGACTGGGACATTTCATTTAATCTGGATGGGGCAAGGCGTGATCTTGGAATCAGTGCTCTGCGATACATGGAAGGACCGAGTGCGACTGATCGTTTCAAGGTAACCAGTAACGAAAGTGATAGAGCAACGGAAGACGAAATCGGCCAATCTGCAAAAATCAAACGCTCATGGTCAAACATGGAATTAACCTCCATCACCAGTCATCGCACGTTTGCCCGGGAACACCATTTAGACAGTGATAGAACCGCAAAAGCTCTGTCATATTCGGACCTGAATATGGACATGGATAGTTGGAATCAAGAAATACGTCTTGCTTCCAAGGGTAAAAGCGACCTGAGCTGGCTGGTGGGTTTTGACGGAAGTTACGAAAATATTGATGCCGGAATCGACTTTACCAACGTAAAGCCCGCTCTAAGTTCCATGCGGATAGGTAACAGTGAAGGTACAGAATACGCACTTTTTGGTCAGGCCACTTACGAAATAATAAACGGCCTACGCCTCACAGGTGGTACACGGTTGGATATGTCTTATAACACAGGTAAACAGACCTACACCCCAAATACAGGCCCTACCTCTTATAAAGAACCCGTTGATGACACAGAGTTTCTACCCATGGGGTCTATAGCCTATGATTTTAACTCCCATGTCACAGCATATACCACAGTCTCTACAGGATTTTTAGCTGGAGGATTTAACTTCTATTCAGCCACAGACGCTGACAGCTTTGCTTATGATGCAGAGCATACGCTTAATTACGAAGCCGGCATCAAAACGAACTGGTTTGAAAATAAGTTAACCTTTAATCTTACTGGTTTCTATACAGATATTACCGACAAGCAGGTTCGAGAATCTGTAGCCGGCGGAGGAGTTGGAGCATGGAAATTCAGCAATGCTGCCGAAGCTCATACTCAAGGAATTGAACTGGAGGGAAGATATAAACCAATCCCTGAATTACAGTTTATTGCCGGTTTTGGATATGCCGACTCTGAAATTGATAACTGGGAAACCACAGTAGGCAAAAAAAACGTAGACTACAGTGGCAAAAAATTGCCTTGGGCTCCGGAATATACATATAACCTTGACGTTCAATACAATCACTCAAGCGGCTTCTTTGCTGTTGCCGACCTCTTAGGTACAGGCGAGCAGTATTTTGACGCAGCCAATGACCTTAAAGGAGATGCTTACCAAACTGTAAACCTGCGCTTAGGCTATAAGACAGGTGACTTAGAGGTTTCCATATGGTCCGAAAATATTTTTGACACTCCCTATGCTGTTAAAAAGGTAGCCAGCGGAACAGGGCAGGCCATGGTCGAAGACGGCGCTCCCACAACATACGGTGTAACCCTCAACTGGAGTTTTTAAGAACATGACACAACAGATTAACGCCTTAACACAACCCCTGAAATCGGACTTGCTTTTTGAATTAATGGTTAGTCCAGCCCGTATGGCCGTATTGGAAACTGTCATTGAGATGGAACTGACGGATATACTGGATAAAATTCATGATCCCAAAGTTATTGCCGAAAAATTGGAAGTGGAGACTGATGAAACCAATCTTATTTACTTTCTAGACGCCATGACGGCCTTGGGATTTGCTGAAAAAAGAAATGGAACATACACCAATACGCCTTTTTCAAAATCTTTCTTGCTGAAAAAAAGCCCAACTTATCTTGGAGGTATGGTCAAAAACATTTCCCGCATGCAACACCATAACCTTCTTCGTATCCCGGCCTTAATACTTCAAGGTCCTCCGGAAATTAAAAATAAGAATAAATTAGACAGTGAAGAAAAGTGGAAAAATTCCGTTCGCCATTTAGCCTGCTATCAAAAAGCAGATATGGCAAAAAGAACGTCCGCCTTAATTTCATCTCTGCCGGAATACCCGAGCATGCGACGCATGCTGGACCTCGGCTGCGGCCCCGGCATCATGTGCATGGCAGTAGTTTCAAACCATCCTTTTATGGAAGGAACCCTGTGCGATATGCCTCCAATTATGGAGGTTGCACGCGAAGAAATAACTGCAGCAGGGCTTGAATCGCGAATAACCACGATTCCCGGAGACTATAATGAAGTTAATTTCGGTACAGGTTACGATCTGATATGGGCCAGCCAAACTCTTTATTATGCGAAAGATCTTGAATCCATGTTCTCACGCATACATAACGCCCTCAATCCGGGAGGAGTCTTCATCAGCCTCCACGAAGGGCTCACCTGCGAACGGACCCAACCACCGGATATTGTCTTGTCCCGTCTTTCTCTTGCCCTCGAAGGACAAGATGTTTCCTTTGAACAGGGAGAGATCGCTTCATATTTACCTGGAGCTGGATTCGCTACAGTAGAAACCAAAACTATGAACATGCCTTTGGGCCCGGCGGAATTGGTCATTGCCCGTAAAAATAGATAAAAATATGAAAATATTACTATTGATAGCACTATTCATCTCCTTTACCGGACCAGCTCAGTGCAAGGACCTACCCTCCCTGATATTTTCAGGACCGCCTATTGCTGAAACTGTTCCCCTTATTGCCATGTCTCAACAGGAGAGGGCATGGGAACAGGCTTTTGAAGTAAAATTCATACCATGGCATTCACCCGACATGCTTCGGGCCATGATCGTAGGCAGGCAAATAGACGCAGCAATAATCACGACTGCTGCTGCCAGCACCTTGCTCAACAGGGGGATTCATGGACGAATAGCTCTGCTCTATGAATCTCCGGTTTGGATTGTATCAGTAAGGTCTGGTCCTGACACACTGGAGTCTCTTGAAGGAACACTGCTGTTCCCATTCGGCCCGGGGGAAATGCCGGAACTTTTCTTCAAAGCCACCACAGGTAACAAAGCTAACAACCTATCAATTAGGCACACGAGCGGAGCCTTGGAAGCTGTTAATCTTTTACTCGCCGGTAAGGGTGACCATGCAATGCTCAGTGAGCCGACTGTATCCGTAGCGATGTCACGGTCCATAGCTAAACATGCCAAAGGCGCTCCGTTATTGGTTAGACGGGTAAGCATGTGTAAGGCTTGGTCGCGAGCTTTCCCGGGTCATAGCTTGGCGGCAACTAGCATGACTTTTTTCGGAGAAAAGTCTGACAGCTCTGAACTAATACAAAACTTTCGCAAAGCTCATAAACAGGCATGTAAATGGGTACGTGAAAATCCATCCAAAGCTCTAGCCCTTACGCAACAGAAATTCCCTGCCCTTGCAGCGCAACTAAATTCAGGGGCAGTTAAAGAAATCAACATTCACACTTTAAGTGGCAAAAAAGCGCAAGACAATGCTTTATTCTTTCTAGCCAGAATCAATGACATATCACCTGCCGCTATCGGAGGAACCATGCCGAAAAGTGATCTGTTTGAGGTTGGTCAATGATTGAATCACGTATTGATAAGCTGCCCCCTTATGTTTTCAATCTTCTCGGGCTTATGATGCTCCTTTTAGGCTGGGAAGTACTTGCCCGTAATTACTCGGGACTGGTGGTGGCGGCGCCTGTAGAAACTTTAGCCGCATTATTTAAGCTGTTAGGGAATAAAACATTCCTGATTATGCATCTGGTTCCTACTCTAAAACGTATCATTTTGGCTCTGGTGATTGGAATTGGCAGTGGAGCTGTTCTGGGCGTTCTGGCTGGTTTGATGGAACCTTTACGGCTGATGCTCGCGCCAATCCGTTGGATTCTTACAAGCATCCCAGCCATAATTGTTGTGGTTGTTTTTATGCTTTGGTTCGGCATGGGAACAACTATGGTGGTGAGCATTACTTCTACCATGATAGCTCCTATCGTATACGTAAACGTGGCCGACAGCATGAGGAGCGTAGACAGCAGTCTTATGGAAATGGCTAAAGTCTACCGCATGCCATTACATATGCGTTTGACTAGAATTTACGCCATGGCTTTAGCAAGTCCGCTTTTATCCTCAGTGGTTATAGCCACGGGCAACTGCATCCGGCTGGTAGTACTAGCTGAAATGTTCGGAACCAATGAAGGTATCGGGCACGCTTTGGCCATATCCCGCACCAATCTTCAGACAGATGATCTCTATGCACTGACAATATTAGCAATGCTGGTAATAGGAGGGGTTGAAGTTCTTCTTCTGCGTCCTGCTCGCAAAGCGATAGAAAGGAGGCAGACATGAACTCCATTATTAAATTAACAGATATCCATAAAAAATTCGGAAATTACACAATTCTTTCGGGATTTAACTTGGACGTTAAGCATGGAGAAGTTTTGGCGCTACTCGGCCCCAGCGGTATCGGAAAATCTACCATACTACGCATAATAGCCGGTCTGGAAAAAACAGATTCCGGAAGCGTAGAGATAGGAACATCTCACATAGGATACGTATTCCAAGAAGCGCGCCTGCTGCCTTGGGATACAACGTTAAATAACGTTGCTCTGCCGCTACGAGCCTTAGGAGTAGAGAAACATGAAGCGTTAGACCGCTCACGCTATTTCCTTAAATGTATGGAACTTTCTAAATTCGAAGGAATGCTTCCCCATCAACTCTCAGGAGGCATGTGCCAACGTGTTTCAATTGCCAGAGCCCTTGCGATCAATCCAAAGATTTTACTATTGGACGAACCTTTCACAGGCTTAGACAAAAAACTCAAGAACACTATGCGGTCTCTTTTAGAATCTTCCTTAGATACTAACCAGACAGCCGTAATACAAGTGACACATGATCATTCTGAACTTTTGGATAGAACAAACAGAACTCTTCACTTAACCCGTAAAGCCGATGAAGAAGTTTTAAACTGATACCTAAAAAAGATTAGACAAGGATAAACAACACGGTTAAAGCATAGTTGACAGATGCTATACTCCTGTCTTTTGCAAACATCTCGGATGAAACTTTTTCAACATCTTTAGCTTTGAGCCTAATAAGCTGAACTTTGCCTATCTTTGAGCATATCCAGTTTCTATAAAGTGCTGATTCAGCTCTGAGAGATCCGACAGACTTATAGTTTTGCGTTGGCCAGTAACTTTGTTCCCAGAAATCAGAGAAGGTAATAAACGCTTTTTATTTTGTTTTTATCTCTTCTTGTTCTTGCAGGTATTTATTCTGGTCTTTTTTCCGTTTTGCCGAAAGCGAGAAGTCGCCTTTACCCGTTTTGTAAGCTTCTTTGAGTTTTGATAATTTTGATAATTGATATTGATAGTCAAGGTCTGGACTCTAGTGTTTGCGAAAACCATTGTTTTGTATAATTTGCATTAAATATGTCTGATCAGTTCACTTAACCCATGGTCTCGAACTTTATAAAATCCACCAAAATATGATGGATGGTACATGCGAATAGTTTTTGTGGGCAATGTATCCGAACTTACTCTTGCTATTGCTCTGGTAGGAAAGTCAGTCGTTATAGGGGTAAATTGAACGTTTTTAAAGTGGTGCCGGATATCCTTGTCTCGATGCGGACCAGTTAAAAAGATGACAATATCTGGGGTGAACAGATTCACTTCTGCTGCTATCACCGAAAATGTCTTTCGTTCAATATTACGAACTTCGGCATCAACTCCTGTTTTGCCTAGTGGTCTCCCTATTTTGTTGATGTTATTCCAGCTAAAATATATTGATTTTTTCCGAGGTATTTTTTCTGTTAGTTGCTTTTTGAAGTATCTGAAAGCTTTCCAGAATGAACTGCGCCCATATCCTTTATAAAATTCTTGTTGGCAGAAAAATTTATTATATATAGTCATAATGTCGACTGGGGGGGGAAGTAGTTCATCCCCCCACCCCTTAGTTTCTTGTCCGAAAATCATTACTCTTAAATCGGCTTGTGCTAGTAATGTTTCGTTAAACGATAATAGAAATGGATTGGTATATTGGTTCACGCTGAGGGCTAGTAGTTTTTGTTGTAAATGTAGCCAGTGGGTTTTATACAAATTTTCGAGTTCTTTGTTGATAGACATAACAAGTCCTTAGAGCTACCGCGAAGTCTTAAGAAGTTTAATATTTTACTATCCTATTATTAACCAAACAAAAAGACCAGCCCCACAACAGGACTGGCCTTCGTAATCTAAAACTAATCGATCAGTCAAAATACGTTACAATTCCGGCAATAAACTCACTGCGCGCTGCTTCTCGCTTCGTTGAGCATGACAGTATACGTCTGCTGTCATCTTCATTGAAGCATGCCCTAGAAGGGCACTTAAACTATACCCCATGCCTTTTTATTTTTCAGAATCGTTTCAGATATTGGCAATTTGTATTTCGTACATGGATTCAAAGTCGCGCGCAATGACTCGATGAGAAAGGGTTTAGCTAAGCCTTCAGGAATGTTTTCGCAAAGACTTCCACAAAGGGTTCGCACCATAGGCGGGTATGCTTTCGCAAACTGAACAAGTCTTTTCAATTCGTCTTTTGTAAGGTCTTCCATCCTTTTACCGACAGCAGCAATAATTTCGTCCGGTGTACAATCCTGAGCTTTCTTGATGAACCTTAGAGCTTCGAGAAGCTCTATCAGTGGGATGTCTTCTTTATCTATTGATGAAACATAGCTGCGCACGAATTGGACTTGCAGTTTCCCCACAGTTTACTTTTTTCTGGGAGTGATACTCGCAATGGTCAGGGTGTTAGGAACCTGCGTGGCTATCTGGAGCTTGAAATATACTGACTGCCCGGTGAGGATTCCGGTGATTTTGTCGCCTTTGCGTGTCAGGAAAGAAATCAGTTCCTCATCAGAAGGGCTGATTTGTCCAAAAAAGGGTTTGCATTCTATTGAATGCAAACCCTTAACGAACTCATGAAAACAGTAAAAATTATTTTGGGTTCATCATTTTTTTTAGTTTTATTTCTTCAACTAAGCCGTCCTGAAATGAATTGACGGTTTATTGTTTTCTATAGAGCTGTGGGGGCCCTCACAGCCCTGTTCGTGTGTTTGGTTACAAGTTTTGTGCATTTCTGCAACAGCATGGGTTTGGTCGCAAAACTGCACACTTGTAGAGATTGTTCAATTGCTTGGTTAATCTATTCAACTGATCGCAATATTAAATATAAACTACAGCTAACATATTAAATAACAACAATAGTATCAAGTATATATACTGTTCTTATCGTTTGCTGGCCCATTCAAATAAAGCTAGCAGCCCACCTAGCTGAAAAGCAGTACCAGCACCAAAAGCTTCCAAAATGGATTCTTCATCGTCAAAATGCTCGAGAGTTAATACAATACCTCTTACAGAATCTGTAAGAGCCTTCTCAAGCAGGAATAGTAACATATCTGTCATTTTTATTTGAGGATGTTGTCTGCGAACCTGTGCAATAGCAAGCTCTTTCATATCCTGTATGTAAATCCGTACAAAATCCTCATACCGTGTACCTTCTGCATGAGCCAAAAGAATTACAGTCTTACGTCTATTCTTGATCCAGAAATGAAGCAATTCACCGGCCCTATTCTCCATATAGTCACGGCAGGGATCAATTCCTTGAGACTGCTCGAATTCACCTATTCTGTTCCGGGTCAATCGCAAAAACTTATCAACAAACTCTTCAGTTATAACAGCCTCGAAAAGCTCTTTTTTGCTTGAATAATATTTGTATATATTCCCTGTTGCAACTCCTGCTTTTTTTGCAATAGCTGCTATCGTTGCCCTTTTAAAACCTGATTTTGCGAACTGCGATTCAGCTGCTAATAAAATATTTTTTCGGACTGACTCTTTGAGAATCTGAACCATTACCCAACCTCCTTGACGGCAAAAAAAGAATATGAGACCTTTTCATAAAAATGAATATGTCATTCTCTTTTAAGGAAATCAAACTTTTAGTTTTAACACACTACAAATATTAATTTTTTTAAAACATACGGACGAATTATGAAAGAAAAACTTATATCTATTCCACTCCAAGAATGTGAAATTATCCATAATATGTACGATGCTCCAGTTACATTTGTTACAATTTTCGAGGGACAACCTCCGTCTGACTTTCTACAAAACCGAGCCTCTCAGGTTCTAGCGGCTAATCCCTGGCTGGCATCAAGGCTGAGCAATGAAAACCAAATATCTAAGCCTTGTTTCTATCATCCTGTGAAACCTGAGCTCTCACCATTTTATGAGCAGGCGTCTGTAACAGATATCTGCAAATCCGGAACCTCTGTTGACTCCATTCTGGCAGAAACCTATACAGAACGTCTATCGCCTGCCATGTTAAAACTTTTCACTAAGCATGGATTCAACAGTTTGAACAAGGATGAGCCGCTTTGTAAAATCAGATTGTGCACAGGAAGTGACAATCGATTTATGGTGTTATTCTCCATGAGCCACATCCTTGGAGACGGATTCACCGCCTACAGGATTTATAGTATGTTGAATCCATCTGAGCCTGTTGCATCAATGATTCCTCAACGAATAAGATCGTTCCAACGTATAGTAGATAATACAGGTGGCACTTTCGGGAGTATATGGTTCCCAAAACAAGAAAGCCGAAGTTCCAACAGCAAGCTTGATTGGATGCTCGATTCTAAAGCAATATGGAGCACAAAAGAATCCAGAGAAAAAGTAGGCCTGACACATGGCGAAGAGCAGGACATACTGTCAAACGATGTTACTTTTAACGGTGGCATATTTCAGATTAACACGAAGTGGGTGGCAGAACAAAAAAAGATATTCAAAGGGGACAGCAAAGTTCCGTGGATATCAACCAACGATATCATAACTTCATGGTTTCTGAAAAAAAGCAAAGCTGACATGGGAGCGATGGCAATAAATACACGCAACCGCACTCCCGAACTTGGAATGCTCCATGCTGGCAACTATCAGATCGGCTTTCTACTCACCCCAGATGAGTACTCAAGCCCGTGTGCAATAAGGGAATCAATTGCAACATTCTCCGCCTCCACCAAACCAAACAGCTCACCGGGTTTGAACAACAAGCTTGCTCTTATAAGCAGTTGGACACAACGTTATGCAGACCTCAATTTTGGAACAGATTATCGTCTACTCATTCACATACCTCTGTGCCCTGAAGAACTGAGTCCTCCAGTTATGATGGATTCGGTTATGATTCTATTCTGCTCAGGTAACGGAAGCCTGTCAGCGGCTATTAAATCTACTAACATTAAAGCTTTTCTAGACCAGACAGCATTAGGTAATTCTATACTTGGATAATAGGCATAGCCATCAATCCTGATAAGGCGGCAAGTACGATGAACGATCATGAACAGGTGCGGACAGATACTGCCCGTACGATAAGGGGCGTGCTATGGAAAAGGAGACTAAATGATGCATAGCAGGACCATCAACGATTGCTTCACTCTCCACTTTATATTAATAGTTACATATAGAAGATATTTATAAAGATAATCATTTAATAAAGTTGATTACCACTAACACTTAAAGATCTTCTTACAAAACCATTATAACAGGAGAAATTATGATAGCCCAAATATTTGCAATAATCTTAGCAGTAATCTTGTATGCTGCTCCTGCAAAGGCGTGTACGGATTTTGTAATCAAAGCCAAGGATGACACTGTTATGACTGGTCGTAGCATGGACTTTGCTATCAGCGATCAGGCAAAAGCAACAGTATACCCCAGAGGCAAAAAATGGATCTCAAAGTCTCCCAACAAAGCCAAAGGACTACAGTGGAAGCAGCGTTATGGTTTTGTAGGTTTTTCAATTTTAGGACTGACCGCCTCTACAGACGGCATGAACGAAAAAGGACTTACTGCAAAAGCTCTTTGGCTTCCTTCCGTTGGCTATCAAACCGTACCTAAAGGTTCGGAGTCACGCGCGCTGGAAGTAACTCTGGTCCCTGATTGGATTCTGGGTAATTTCAGCACCATTGAAGAAGTAAAAAAGAATCTCCCCAAAGTGCTGGTCTGGGCAGATAGCCTAAAAGAGCTAGATGGTAAGCCAGTCCTGCATATTGCTGTGCACGACGCAAATGGGAATAGTATTGTAGCCGAATGGATTGATGGGAAGTTAAACATATATGACAATCCGATTGGCGTTATGACGAATGAACCGCCTTTCCCCATGCAGCTTGCCAATTTACGTAATTACGTAAACCTATCACCATGGATACAAAAAGATCTTGAACTCAATGAAGTTAAAATTTCAGGGTCCGGAAATGGATCAGGCATACTTGGATTACCTGGAGACTGCACTCCACCTTCGCGTTTCGTAAGAACTGCGGTACTAAAAGAATTCGCATATCAACCTGCAAATGCTGACGAGGCTATCATTTTCGCCCGCCACTTACTTGAACAGGTTACAGTTATGGAAGGAATTAGTAGAAAGAAAACTCTCAATGGAGAGTTGGCTGACTACACTCAGTGGATAACAATTGAAGATCAGACTAACCGAGTAGTCTACTTTGCTGACTATGACGACCAGACCTTAAAGGCCATTGATCTAAAAAAACTTGATTTTACCAGATCAGATTATAAAGCCATTCCCGTATCAGAGCCGACAGGGCTGGCTATCAAAGAAGTAACTCCGCGCTAGCTTCCATACCTATACAACTATCTAAAATCAATAGGTCGGCTAAAAAGTAGCTGGCCTGTTGATTTACTTTATCTGAAATTTTTTCGAAGAATTAAAGCAACTACCGCCAGCCCCATAAGTAGCCATTCAAGAGAAAAAGTGAATTGGGATTAAGAACACGCCCACCTCCTTGATACACCAATTGCCACCGAGGCGGTAATTTTTCCTAACGTGATCTTGCCACACTTTCTATTATAGCAGAAAATCCGTATCCCAATCTATACAACGATCTCCAAATCGATCTAAAAAAAGTTTCGTATCTTCAGCAATGATTGACCCAAATTCACGCCTAATCTCTTTAGAAATCTCTTTAACAGGTTGTACGTAAGGATTCTTTTTCCATACTTGATAAGTATTAGCCCATGTTGGTATCATCACTTTCCGCAAGATTTTATCGCCCCATCCATCATTAACAAATCGCTTACGCTCTTCGGCAGGTAAGGCGAACCAATCTTTGTGGCAACAACATAAGGCTAGCCTGTGCTCACTTAAACCTAAATCTAAAAGGAGGTCGTCAGGATCGGTATATGCCACTTCACATTTATCATTAAGGTCTGAAAACATTGTATTACCAGCGTAATCAAGAAAAAAAGAAATATTTTGAGAATTAAACTTAATATTAATACTATTAAACATCAGACAATGATTAACTCCAGAATAACAGAGTCTCTGGTATATAGGGTGAAAGTAATCTGACTGAGCCCCAATCACGGATAAAAGCTTAGGCATACCAATATTAATTGTATCAGGCATAAACTCAGCAGCATCAAATACCTCCCATTTCGGAAATTGGGTGCTACATTCAAATCCTTGTTGATAGTATAACCTTAGCCTTGCAAAAAAGGCTATCGTCCGCTCTGGTTTTGGTGGTTTGATATTAGTATCATCGTAAGACAAAGAATCTGCGTTAAAATTGTCTATTTCAGAAAAATCAATATATATTTTTTTCTTCCAAATAGGAGAAACCAAAGCAAACTGTTCTTCATTACTTACAATAGAATTACTATGCGTCAGCGATGATTTTAGAGAAGATATCGGATCTCGCACAAATTGAATAAAAGTTTCATCCTTAAATAGGTGAGAAATAGAACCAGCTTTCCATGCTCTATGCCCATGATCATTGTACCCGAACTGTATACCACCTTTATTGAATCTTTCATTGGAAATAACCAAATAATCTTCCAAACCCTTCATTGTTCCATACTTATCTGAAACTAAAAAGCTAGGCGCATGCAGATGGGGATGGAGAGATAAAAAATTTGGGATAAACGCGGCTCCTGCACGACCAGAGGGAGAAATATAAAAGGAATACTTATTATTACAACTAGCCAAATCTCTATGCAAAGGAGCGGATAAGCATCTGTATTGTTCTGCATTGGCTGCTTCATACCAAGCCAGTAAATCGGGTTCTCCTATGTTTAATAAATCGGCAGCAACCAACTGTTTTTGAGCTAAATTAAATTTTCCACTTACAATTAGCTCTTTTGCCAGCTTGAAATGTTCATTCCAAGTATGGCTTCCTGAAAAAAAAGGAGCGGTGTCTCCCTGAAAATGATTTTCCGGACTCTTTTTCAGGTTAGAATCGTTATCGCCTTGACTTAAGTGGTCAACAAGAACTTCATACCTTCTTTTGTGTTCTTTTGCTTCGGAAATAAACTTATTATTTTTACTGGTAAGATCTTGAATTGTATTTAAATGACCACGCACAACATGTAAAAAGTTCCGTTCATTATTTTTATTTTTCCTAATCTGCTCAGCTAAATCTTTTTTCAAAGTACGCAATACCAAAGTTGTAGATTCAGGAACAGAGGGTGTAGGTAGTTGTCCATATACTTTCAGTTGATCAATAATATTTCCAGCTATTTCATCTTTTGAAAAATTCTCCATAGACCATGTATGTATTAGTACAGAGTCGCTCCCTTTTTCTCTGTCTATCTTTTTCTCTAGTAAAACATTTTCTACAGAAACAATGGCATCAAAAAAATTATATTTTAAACCTCTAATATTTCGGCTGCTACTCTCTGCCGCAGAAACAATCACAACTCCATTTTGGGCACATAATATTTTAATGATGCACGAAAGATGCTCCTCAAAAGACACACTACATGTAGTCTGCATTTCAGTTTCAATTAAAAGAACAACATAGAGCCCATATCTTATTAAAGACTTTTTAAGAACCTCAGCAACAGCTTGTCCTTCAGGACAAGAGGAACTAACCCACACAACCACACCAGCAGAATTATTCATAATTTCGATATTTGGTAGATTCTGTTCTCCCAATTTTACCTCTCCTGAGCACTCGCTAAGTAATTATTTACCTAGTAGTTTAAAGCCAAAATTTAATACAAGCCACACTGGTGAATTACCAATTCTGCCAGCATTCTTACATCATCAAGGTGATCGTTATTATTAATTATAAGATCAGGATTCAAGGGAAATTCTGCTTTCAAATCCATACCCGGCAGATTTTCCGCATATCCAGATTTCACATGCTTATAAAGCCCCTTGGGGTCTCTTTTCTGCAATATGGTCAAATCTGCCTTGATAAGGACTTCAAAATAATCTGGAAAATTGTTTCTATTCCAGTTATGAATATCATGGTAAAGGGACATTGTTGCAACGATGACCACCAGCCCCTGCCTTGCAGCCATATTGGCAAATCGGCTTATCCTGTATGCATTAAGGATCCTGCTTTCAGGGTCATGCCCGCAATTATGGTCGGCCATAGCTTCACGAAAAAGATCTCCATCAAGGAGAAGGGAGATAATTCCCTTTTCTTTGAGGAGTTCCTGCATATTTCTCGCTATGGTTGACTTCCCAGACGCGGAAAGACCAGTCAACCAGATTACTTTTCCTAAATTACTCATATTATCCTACTTGCGTCTGGCAAGCCATGCCCGCGTCTGGTAATGGGCATTAATATAGGGAATTTTATTGGTTTCTTTTTCAATGTAATCCATAAATTTTTTGAACTGTTCTTCTCCGGCTTGAACTCTGATATCATTAACAGAATTCCAAAGTCCGATATATCTTTCCTGATTTTGTTGCTCAACATGAAAACCTTCCAGATAAACTACATCCTCAAACTCATCGCACCCAGAGAGTCGGGAATGTAAGTTATCACAAAATTCGGACCGCCCGGAAGATTTACGTTTAAGTTTCGGCAGAAGTTTATGCAGATATTCTTCAACGTCCTTAGTGAAAGGATCTCTTTCCACTGCCCGAGTATTCCACAAAGCAAGAAAATAGCCTCCAGGCCTAAGTAGCCTTGCGAACTCTGCAACAGCTTTATTAAAGTCAGGCCAATGAAAAGATGAAGCCATTGTAACTAGTGCACAACAACCATTTTCAAGTCCTGTTTCTTCCGCGGAGCCATTAATGTATGAAATATTAGTATCTTTGCAGTCTTCTATTCCGTGTATGCGCATATCATCATTAGGTTCAACAGCTGTAACTTCAAGCCCTTTGCCTGCAAGCATTCGACTGAAAATTCCTGTTCCGGCACCGACATCTACTACTTTTATAGCTTTTACCTTGGGAAAACTGCAAGAGACAGTTTTCCCGATAAGATCAACAACCATATCAGAATACCCAGGTCTGTATTTACTATAATTTTCAGCCAGACCGGAAAAATCACCATGTTTCATTGTCATCTCCTGAAAAATTAACTTCTATATGCGGCTACTTCCGCCAGTCATGACTCCATTCATCATTCCACGCCAGAACATCCTCATATGCTCTGATATCCTGCATCGAATCAGCTTCAACCCAACCGCCATGAACAGGAATAGCACCAATTTGGACTCCCTTATCAAGAAGCAATCTTAGTAAGGCAGTCATATCAAGTTTATCCACCCGCTCTTGCCCCAACTCCGAAAGCTGTCCATCAACAACATCCCAGCCGCGCGGAGTGAAATAGAGTAGTCCCATGTACTGCCCTTTTATTTCATCAATATTGTCAGCCCGTCCCCCTATTTCAAGAAGGAGGCCTTCACTCTCCTTGAAAATTTCGGCATCACTTAGCGGATTATTAAATCGCAACTTCCAGAGGTATTCCCAATGTATATCATAGGTTATGCCGATATCACAATCACATTCGCAAATCGCCCGAATATGTTCGGGACGATAAACAATGTCCGAATAAGAGACGATACAAGGCTCATCTTTCAGCCATGATGAAGCCTTACGCAGAGTTTCAACCATGTTGGATTCAGCCCAGCGTGGATTATCTATAGTGATAAAATCACCTTTCAACTTCCCTGCAAGATAACCGCGAACAACCATAATCTGGTCTACGCTAGCTTTTTTCAATGCATCAAGTTGCCAATGCAAAAGAGGCCGTCCCATTAATTCAATAAGACATTTAGGTTTGTTAGTGGTTTCATTTTTCATTCGCGAACCGCGACCTGCTGCGAGAATAATTGCCTTCATTTAATTATCCTTTACCGGAATTATTCAAAAAAATTTCTAAAAATGGAAAGATCAGATTTCGCAAATACATCTTCCCTTTCTGGATGCCACATGATCCCGGCCAGCCTATGCTTAGTCGAAAACACTCCCTCAACCAGCCCGGAAGAATCCAACGCCAAAGGCTGTAAACAATAGGACAATCCCTCCACCTCTATTGCATTGGTATGATAAGAATTAACTCTTTGCTTCTCCATGTTCCACAAAGGATTTTTTTCAAAAAAAACAAAATGTCGTTTGGCAACATGTTCATCCTTTGCGCAGGTAACAAACTTCCCGCCAAAATGAGCATACAGCATCTGAAGACCTCGGCAGACTCCGATTATAGGAATATCTCGTTTCAGAGCCAATGAGATTAATGCCGTCTCGCTTTCGTCTCTTTGTGGATTTATTCCCATACTTTCACCGCCTGTCAATATCAACCCGTTTAATCCAAGGGAGTCCACGGTCCTAACTACACTATCTCCAATATTGGGAAGCGCAACCCAAGTACTACCAGGTAGAGCCATTCCCAGAAAATCATACCAAGAGGTTGCCAGTCCATCTCTTTGTTCATTATAATTACAGGCATCACTACGCCGCATGCTTAAACCAATACGTAAATTTTCAAACATGATCTTAGCTCAAGTCCGCGCCCGAAGAAGCTGGACTTAAAGTTTGTTGTCCGGCATCAAGCGTGCATTTTTGTGCAGAAGAGATCTTATCAAACAATAATTCTCCACATCCGATGGCGGCCGGGAGACCATATTCCGCACAGCGTATCGCCATATGTGAATTGGTTCCTCCATATTTGGTCACCAGACCGGCGATGGATCGAGTAAAGATCCAATCATAACCAGGATCGGCACTTTCAATACACACAACACACCCGTCTAAATCCTGACTTTCCACATAATTCGTATTAACCTTGACTACAGGGGCTTCTACTTTGTTAGTCGTAATGAAATTGGGGGTACATCTATGTTGGGGAACAATATATACATCTTTTGACGACCTAATCAAATAACTGAGCTTAAATGAGTTAGCCAACTCGTACTGATGTTTGCCCTTATCAACCAGAGCGATAAAATGCTCGCGAATATTGCCATCCAACTGAGAAAATAAACTGTCGGTAATTTCTGAAATATTAAGAAAAGAAATCTCATGTTTATCAAGACCAATCAGCTCTCCCCAATAGGAAATCCCTTCAAGAGCGTTGGAAAGGTTACGAGTGAAGACAAACTTGCCATATTCACGCCCCGCAATCGCCTTACCTGCATAATCCATGAATTGATCTGCATTTACGGCAGTAATGCCGGATTCGGAAAAAATTTTATTTATGGTATCTCTTTCTTTTTGGCTTAGATGAAATTTTTGGCAGAGATGATTATTATTATGTATATCTGGGACATCTAAAAAAAGATCTCTACGATCAAGATATCTTGGTGAAAGAATGTCATATGTGCCCGGGCGTAGATGCCCATATTTTTCCAAAAAAACATCTTTGCCCAATTTTCCGGCACAGACTAGTCTAAAATTTTTACTCATTTCACCGGACACAGTCTCAATAGACCTCTTAAAAATATTGACGCGCTCTTTAGAAAGACCTTTTTTACGAATAATAGCTCTCAGAAAAGTTTCGGCGATGAATCCATGTCTCGCAATTATTGAAAACGGCAGGGTTCCAAATTTAGAACAATCTTCAAGCAGTTGCTTGACTATAGCCAGCACTTCAAAAACACTATTACTACGATCAATGTCAGGGTATTTTTTTTGGGTGGCGACAAGCGTTGCGATTCTATTATATGCACTCTGCAAAGTCCCACCGGGGAGGAGATTCTCGTTAGTTAGAGAAAGAAGTTTTTGTTTATAAGATTCAAATTCTTCAGTACTTAATAGTTTGGGGTATCGGGTTTTAAAATCTTCTTCAAAACAGGGATCGTAAATAGTAGTGGCAACTTCAAATTCAACCTTATCATGATACTGTGGATTTCGATCCAGATAATCCAACCAAGCGTTAATTATCTTTTCCGCGGTAACGGAGTTCAATCCTTCTGGGAGAAAAGAATTAAAACTATTTCGGATATCAATATACGGTCTGCCCGCCACAAGAATCATCAATTCTTCGGGAGGCATTTTTCGGTATCCCATTTCTTCACGCGCTCTGCTCCAGTTCTTCCGGGTTATGATTTCCCTATAAAGTGAAGCTGCCAAAGGACGAGGCGTAATACCTATTATTTCTGCTGGGTTCCAGTCCGGCATGACTCCAAGAATCGATTTTTCACCAAAAAGTCCTGCACGTTTCTTTAAATATCGAGAGACAAACTGTTCGACAAATGCAATTTTATCCGAAACAATATTCTCAACATCTGGCTTCCAATGCTGGCAGGTACAAATCCTACGAACCTGAAAAAGATGCATCACTTGTTTTTTATCAATGGCAAATTCAATATCAAGAGGCACTCCGGAAAATACAGACTCGAGTTTACGCACAAGATTCATCATTGCACGCACTCGTGAAGAATCAAAATCTTTCTTCTCTACGCCCTTATAAATATATATAGTCTTACTAACACCAGTTCCACCGGTTATAGAGTCAGTCTTTCCGGATTCGTCATCATAGTTAATAACATAGTATGGAGAACCATCCTGAAGGCAGCGGGTCATGATAACCCCACTTACTCCGATGTTCTTTACCATCGACTGAATAAGAACTTGATCATTACTGGAGCCATTATAAGAGGCAAAAACAGTTTCTACCGCCGCACGTAACTCGGATTTGCACTTGGGATTAATATTCATAATGGATTTGAACGCCCCTGCCTGCGAGGTCTTACTATTGTCCTCAGCTAAAGAACTGCTACGAACTATTGTGAGTTCTCCATCGCCGGGGAAAGCATGCTGAATAGCCTCAATAGTCGAATTGGAATTATTATCCCATTCTGCAAGACTGAAATAATACAGTGAAGGAATATTAAATCCCGCTTTCTTCAACACTTCCAATGTTTCGGCTTTTGTTCCAAATTCACAGCTCATCTTCGGCTCCATGGTTGCATCTGAGGGAAAAGTCAATATTCTAGTCCACAACATCAAACCTAGCAAACAATATGCCATAAAAAGGTGACCTTGCTACGTAATTGTAGATACAAGGTTAAGTCACCATCCTGATTTTCACAAGAGAAGCAGATGACCAACCCCAAACGTCAAATTTATGATCCAGAGTTTAAGCGCAACACACTTATTTTCAAATATTATTCAATTAGTTATCTTCAAAAACAGTGGACGACACCATTCTATTTCTCATTTTAGATTTGGTTGCGCAAATTTAAGTTTTTCGAACTAAATCGAACAGAAAATGGGCATAAGAAACCCCGCTTTTACGGAAAATGCGGGGTTAGTCAGCAATCTGAGGTTATATCGAAAGATATAACCTCTTTTTAGACTCAATGTAGATTAGGCTCTTGCGTGTATGGTCTAAGCGCCTTCAGCAAGAGTTGAGCCCGGACCAGCCAATGGCCGGAACGATTTTTTAGTAGCCCCGCAATGCGGACACTTCCAATCGTCAGGAATCTCAGTGAAAGCTGTTCCGGGAGCGGTGCCGGTTTTCGGCTCTCCTTTGTCTGGATCGTAAATGTAACCGCAGTTGCTTACTTGGCATTGATACATATCTTTAGGATTAGCCATAATTTCCTCCTGCAATGACAGTGTGTTATGGGGTTTAGCGAGTCAGTTCGTGTTTTTAGAATAGCATAAATTAAACAAGGTGGGTATTTTTTTCATTAAACAGGAATGCATTATGGATGAGTAATGGTGAAATAAAATTTAGAAGAGGAATATTTGCGGTTCAACGGGGTGGTGATTTTGAGAGTCATTAAAATAAAAAACAGCCCCTCCGAAGGTAGAGCTGGCTAAGCCATTTAATTGTGCTGAGCTTGACTATACTTTCGATTGATACTGGCGAGCCTTTTCGTGGCTTAGCCACCCCTCATGGGTGAGATTCAGTCGGTATGGACCATGGAGTTGATGCCCGGTTCGTAGAACACATCCGTCTTCCAAGTGACGTTGGACTTGATAGTCCGGGCAGGGTTGCCAGCGGCAAGTGAAAAAGGTGGCACCTCACCGCAGAGCACGGCGCGCGCTCCCAAAATTGAACCACGACCCATAACTGCGCCCTTGAGCAGCAATGCCTGAAACCCGATCCAGACATTGTTTGCAATCTTAATGTCACGCCCGTAGTTGAGTCGCTTTCCTGTCTCTACATCCACAACGGAGTGTGCATCCCCGGTCCATGCATGCATTCCAGAGCTGATAAGGCAGTCCTCACCGATTATAATTTTGGTCCCCACCTCGAAGCATATCATCTCTGCCTCGACGATGGTGGTCCTGGCGCCCAAAGCCATGAGGCACCCGCCATGGACAAGCCGAAGAAGCCCTGCCTCCATGCATACATCACTTCCTATGAACAGCCGGTGCCTATCGCCGCGAAGAATGATACGAACATCGCCCAGACGGGCGCTGGGATGTATCTGAACAACATTGTCATTTCCGATTATGTCTATGGAGGTGTTCGCCACGCTGGAGACGTCGTATTCAACAGTGTTGCGTTCACCATGAATCGAATCCGCTGGTTTCGTAGCGACAGGAGCATTTCTGGAGGAAGGATGTTTCATGCGATTGGGTCTTTGGATCTCTTTCACGGTTTCTGGAAGCTAGCATGGGGGCTCTACGTATCCGTGCTACGTGCAGACGGAGGATTACGTGCGTGCAACTGCCCATTAGGATGAATTGAGTTGCTACACGATAACACCTATAACTTGCGCCTTTTATTTGTCAAGTAGAGCAATCCTGTAGCCGGCTGCGGCGCCCTCACCAGCTCCTTTCATTGACATGAGCTACAACGCAAAAACACAGTAAATTTTGACAAACGGTTGACCTATCGGTTCACCAAACGAAAAAAGGACCATTCAGTATTTACGACTAAACGGTCCTTTTCTTGGAAATTTTAATGGCGGAACTGAAGAGAATTGAACTCTTGGCCTCTTGAATGATATGCCTAATTCTGACTAATTATCTATTTAACTAATTGAATTAATTTATTAACTGAAACACATTTTGGGACTTTTCCGGAATTTCCGATGGAGGAGGTTTACCGGATATTTTACACTAGAAGATAAAATGTAAATTACGACACCGTTTCTGACAGTTAAATGTCTTGTGTAAATAAATTCTATTTGACTGATTAGTTTATATTCTTATAATTAAATGTCATCATTTTAATAAATTAAACTCTTAAAATTATTTATGAAAACTATTATCTTAATCCCACCATCTGAAGGCAAAGCTGATGGAGGAAATAATAACTCTTTAAAGTCTGTAGCAGGTATTACTGCTGACTTAATTGAAGCGATTAAAGAAGCTGATCCTAAAAAGCTATATGGCCTCAAGGGAAAAGCACTCGAAAAAGCAATTATTGTAAATAAGGAAGTCTTAATCTCAAAAACAATGCCAGCAATTGAACGATATACAGGTGTTGTTTATGACGCTATTGATTATCAAACTTTGAAAAATAAATCTGACTTTGATAAAAAAGTGTTAATCGTCTCAGGGTTATTTGGTCTTGTCAGCCCTAATGATTTGATTCCTAATTATCGTTTGAAAATTGATAAATTAAAGGCTGCCAAGTTATGGAAGAATTCCAATTCAGAGAAATTAAGAGATAAATTTGTTATTGATTTATTACCGCAAGCACATAAGAAAGCGGTGAAATATGACAATGGAATTGAGGTTGAATTTGTCCTGAAAAAAGAAGGCAAAAAAATGCCAGCAGGTCACCAAGGTAAACATATTAAAGGTCAATTTGTCAGGTGGCTTATTGAAAATAATATCACTGATCCTAAGCATTTTAAAGATTTTAAGGAAGAAGGCTATAAGTGGACTGGTGAATTTTTCTTAAAGGAAATTTAGTCTTGGCAACTGACGAAGCAAAATTGGTTGAAAACACAATCATAATTCCCTATTCTTGCTCCGATATTAATGAAATTTAAGATATTTTACGCAACGTATCTGCTCTCTCAATCTGCGGTCCTGAGTAGCGTAAGAGCGTTATTAGGGAAGGTTACAGCGGATTTTATTCTTATGCTCAGGAGCGTGAGGAGATGCGTGTGGTTGGTTTGTTGTCGGCGTTGTAACATATTCTGATTGATTAGCTTTAAATAACGAGTGCTAGTCCTGTTAGATGACTGGCCTTTACTTGCTGTAGAAAAGTGTAATGGCAAGGATTGATTAAAAGCTTACCTTAAAGTGCTTTTCTATTTTAAGCTCACAGCCACCAGTGTCTTTGTAATAAGATACACCATTTTTCTTTATGTTTAAGAAATGTACCTTCTTGGTTAAGCAGATCAACTGTTTGACCGTAAGGCGGGAATTAACAATTAAAATCTGAAGCTATCGCAGGAACAGCCAAAAGCAACATTAAACAAATAGTGAGTATTCTTTTTCATGTGATAATTATTGCTTTTTTCAAAATTATTGTAGAGATTTAACCCGTTCAAGTTCTGTTTTTATATAGTCGAAAACTTCTTTTGTTTTATCCCCATAAGTTCGAATAGCGGCCATATCGAGTCTTACATCCAGCCATTGCAAAGTTATCCTGTCACTGCCGTTATGGATATGTGGCATAACCCCGGCAAAAGAAAATCCTATTTTTTCAAATTCTTCAACAAAAAACTCCAGATGAATACGTTCTTCCTCACCTAGTATTCCTGAAAAGTGAGTCACAGCATTTGAGGTAGCCTCTTCAACTGCCAGTTGCAAATGATAATTGCTAGTTTCGTCAAAGCAAAGAAGTCGCCCCTCCTGCGCGGCGCATTGAACAGCTGAACGAATCATTATCCTATGAACAGGGATGCTCAGTTGAGCTAGAAATAGTTTTGGTGGTGAAATGATATCGGTCAAAATATTTTCGTTTCGATTTAGCTGCCTATAGAAAGCTTCACCGCCTCAGTTCTTCTTTTAAGTGATTAAAATGAAATTACTATCAATAAATCAGGATGTTAGGACTATTTCTAACAACAGATCTATCATTTGTCATCTATAGAGCAGTTCATGGTGCATGCCACTTCTATATAAAGTAACCCATTACCAAACCAATCAACTAATGCGAAATAATCTGGCTGAGGAAAGTCGCTGTGCGATCAAACTGTGGATTTTCGAAAAATTCCTCAGGCGTGTTCTGTTCAACTATTTCTCCGGCATCCATGAATATTACGCGGTCTGCCACTGTGCGGGCGAAGCCCATTTCGTGGGTTACACAGATCATGGTCATGCCTGAGCTGGCCAGGTCGACCATAACGTCCAGAACTTCCTTAATCATTTCAGGGTCGAGAGCAGAGGTAGGCTCATCAAAAAGCATTGCCTTCGGGTTCATGCACAGGCAGCGGGCAATTGCAACACGCTGCTGCTGTCCACCGGAACACTGTCCGGGGTACTTTTGGGCAAGATGTTCAATCTTAACGCGTTTGAGATATTCGTATGCTTGTTCTTCAGCTTCCTTGAACGGCTTTTTGAGTAGCCAGATAGGTGAAACAGTCAGGTTCTCCAGCACGGTCATATGCGGGAAGAGGTTAAAGTTCTGGAAGAGCATGCCGACATCGCGGCGAACCTGATCGATGCGTTTAACATCGTTGTTCAGTTCTACGCCGTTAACAATGATCTGTCCTTGCTGGTGGGTTTCCAGTCTATTGATGCAGCGTATCAGTGTAGATTTACCGGAACCGGACGGACCACAGATAACAACTTTTTCGCCTTTTGCAACGGATAGGTTTACGTCTTTAAGTACGTGGAAGTCTCCGTACCATTTGTTGATATTGGAGAGTTGAATAATCGGGGCTTCGTCGGTGACAATATTTTTTTCTTGTGTGCTCATAGTTAATCCAATCGTTGAATTTAGTGATAGCTGGTGTGGTATTTTCTTTCCAGATAGAGAAAGTATCTCGACATGCAAAAGCAGAGTATCCAGAAGACCATTGCTGAAAAAAGATAGGACTCTTTGGTAAAGCCTAGCCAGTCGGCATCTGCCATGGCGGCTTTGGAGATTCCTAACAGGTCGAACAGTCCGATGACTGCTACCAGTGTGGTGTCTTTGAGCAATGACAGGAAGTTGTTCGCCAGTCCCGGGATAATCAGGCGCAGCGTTTGTGGCAGGATAATCTTGAACATCATGCGCCAGTATGTCCAGCCAAGAGCCTGCGCGGCTTCGTATTGCTGGGACGGGATTGCCTGCAGGCCACCACGGACAACTTCCGCCATGTAAGCGGCATAGAAAAAGGCTATACCTATCAGGGCGCGCAGAAGCTTATCAAAATTGACATCATGCGGCAGCATAAGCGGTAACATTACGCTGACCATGAACAGAACTGAAACAAGCGGTATGCCGCGTGCGAATTCGATAAAACAGATACAGACTGTGCGGATGACCGGCAGGGTCGAGCGTCTTCCAAGAGCGAGTAAAATTCCTATGGGCAGTGCTGTGCCCATTCCGGTTACGGCAACAACCAGAGTTAGGAACAGGCCGCCCCAGTAATGGGTTTCCACGTGAGCCAGTCCGAATGCATTCCCACTCAGCAAAATGAAAGCGAGTAAAGGGAAACAGGTGAAAAGCATTACCCACTGCCATGCTCCGGCGCCCAGATTGCGAACCTGAAGCAGTACCCAGATGAGTACTCCTGAAACCAGACCAATGTATGTAGCGGTTTCGGCAGCTCCAAGTTCTTTGCTGATTGATCCTGCAATGCAGCCGATTACAATTCCCGCCAGCAGACGGAACGCAACTCCTGCAAAGCCTTGCAGGGTAATTAACGGAACCGATCCGTTTGTTGAGAGTCTACCGAAAAACATCGGTAGTACGGCAAACAGAAATACGATTATCATTGGAACAGGACCGAAAAGCAGCAAAGCCGCAACCAAGGCCATGATGGTGAAACCGATACGTTTCTTGCGGTTGATAATGTCCGGCAGCAGGATAGGGAGTGCGTGAAAAAGCAATATCAGCATGATGAAGTTAATGCGCCATTGCTCCGCTTTAGGATAAAAACCGTAAAGGAACATGTTCAGGCGGACTTTAACGAAAGTCCAGCATGCTCCGTTCTTACCAAGGGCTGCAGCCTCATCACAGCAAGCACGGGAATTACCCAGCCATGTAGCATCAACAACTGCCCATTGAATCAGTGGAGTGATGAGAATATAGAGCAGGTAGACTGAAAAAAGCGTCAGTATGCTGTTAGCGGGGGATGAGAAAAGATTTTTTCGCATCCAGCCGATGGGACCTGTACTTTGAATAGGAGACGGTAGTGGTGGTGTCGGGGTCCATGTTTTTGGCATTAATATCCCCTCATGGCGAATTTTTTATTGTACCAGTTCATGAAAAGCGAGATTACGAGACTCAGGGACAGGTAAATGATCATTGTGATAGATATGATTTCTACAGACTGCCCGGACTGGTTCAGGGCTGTTCCTGCGAAAACGTGAATCAGGTCAGGGTAACCGATGACAACAGCAAGAGAGGAGTTCTTTATCAGAGTCAGGTACTGACTGATGAGTGGTGGAATAGCTACACGCATCGCCTGCGGGATAATAATCAGTCTATAGGCTAGCCCTGGACGGTAGCCCAGAGCATAGGCAGCTTCAGTCTGTCCTTTGTTGACAGCCATGATGCCCGAACGAATGTATTCGCCGATGAAGGTAGCGCTGTAGAGTGATAGGGCGAGGGTTAGGGCGATAAGTTCAGGTAGAACTGTTATACCGCCTGAAAAGTTGAATCCTTTGAGCTTGGGGATATCCCAATGAACAGGACTGCCAGTCGTATAATAGCTGATCATCGGCAGTACGATAATTATACAGAGTGAGATCAGGTAGGCAGGAATGTGCTTGCCTGTATTACGCTGACGGCGGCGGTTCCACACAATGAGCGCTATAGATATAGCAGTTGCCAGTAGGAATACGGCAAAGGTGATACCAAAACCTGGCAGAAATTCTGGAGACGGGATTTGGAGTCCTCGATTACACAGATAGATAATTCCCCCAAGATCTAATGACTTTCGCGGCCCCGGCAGAGGGGCGAGGATTGCCAGATACCAGAATAGAATCTGGAGGAGCAGCGGTACGTTACGGATCATCTCGGTGTAGGCTCCTGCAAGATGCGAAACGAGCCAGTTGGGCGAAAGACGGATAATGCCGAGGAACAGCCCGAGAATTGATGAAAATACAATACTGAGAGCGGAAACGAGCAGGGTGTTGAGTACGCCAACCAGCAGGGCATCTGCATAACTGGATTTACTTGTGTAAGGGATGAGCGTCTGGCTGATATCAAATCCTGCTGGGGACGAAAGAAATCCAAAACCGGTTGTGATACCGGCTTTATGAAGATTCTGGGCGACGTTGGATATTCCATAGCTTGCGCCTGCGATGATCAGGGCAAGCACAACTGCCTGACTCACCCAGCCCCGGAAACGGGCATCATTGAGTAGGCGAACCCACGGTCTGCCTTGAGAATGGTCTAATGTTTTCTCACCCATAGTGATAAAATCCTGAATTTAGAAATGGAAAGAAAGGCCGTCC
The DNA here is from genome assembly GCF_000425265.1 of Maridesulfovibrio zosterae DSM 11974. Classification (NCBI taxonomy): domain Bacteria; kingdom Pseudomonadati; phylum Thermodesulfobacteriota; class Desulfovibrionia; order Desulfovibrionales; family Desulfovibrionaceae; genus Maridesulfovibrio; species Maridesulfovibrio zosterae. The sequence continues at coordinate 371,541 of NZ_AUDC01000011.1, read as the reverse complement.
GAAAACGGCCTTCTGATATAGACTTAATATGAATGGTTGTTGTCGGTACTAGCGGATAGGCGGAGCGTATATCAGGCCACCCTTTGTCCACAGGGCGTTAACGCCGCGTTCAAGACCGAGAGCGGAGTTGGGGCCTACGTTACGATCGTACAGTTCTCCGTAGTTACCTACTTTTTTAACGATCTGGTATGCCCAGTCTTTGCTCAGACCTAGGTACTGACCAAAGTTGCCGGAGACCCCAAGGAAGCGCTGAACAGCTGGGTTCTTGGATTTAAGCATCTGGTCAACGTTGTGGGAGTCGATGCCCAGTTCTTCAGCATTGATCAGAGCAAACAGGGTCCAGCGAACGATATCGCTCCACTGCTGGTCACCCTGACGAACAGCTGGTCCGAGGGGTTCTTTGGAGATAACTTCAGGCAGAATTATGTGGGCTTTGGGGTCTTTCAGAGTTGTACGGCGGGAAGCAAGGCCGGAAGCATCTGTGGTGTAGACATCACAGCGACCGGAGTCATAAATAACGGTTGCTTCATCGGAACTTTCGTACACAACAGGTTTGTACTTCATGCCGTGAGCAGTGAAGTAGTCGGACAGGTTCAGCTCGGTAGTTGTACCGGATTGGGTACATACGCTGGCGCCGTCAAGTTCCAGAGCACTATTAACACCTAAGTCTTTTTTGACCATGAAGCCTTGACCGTCATAGAACAGTACACCAACGAATTCCAGACCGAGCTTGGTATCTCGCTGGAAGGTCCATGTTGTATTACGGGTCAGCATATCTATTTCACCAGACTGAAGTGCGGTAAATGCTTCTTTGAAAGCTACCGGAGTGAAGCGTACTTTGTCGGAATCACCGAAAATAGCAGCGGCAACGGCACGGGCGAAATCGACATCAAGCCCGTTCCAGTGGCCTTTAGCATCAGTGGTGGAAAAACCGACAACTTTGCCGGAAACACCAGTCTTCACATAGCCACGTTTCTTTACTGTATCCAGTGTGCCAGCGAAGGCGGAACCTGCGAACAAAGTTACAGCAAGTACCGTGATGAAAAGCAGTTTCGTTAAATCTTTCATAAATCCTCTCTTTTGGTTTAACTTTCAATACCTGACGGCCAAAAATATCCTCATGTGACAAATGATTCCAGATGCGACGAATGACCACGGTAGGTTTCTTTCTCGGGAGCGGATGTGTCACGCAAAACAGGACTCTATTCGCCGTCTACATAGTCCTGTAGGTAGGTGTATCGGCCGCACAGCTTACCTTCTGAAGCAATGGTTGCCCGTTCGATTACAGTTTCAGGGTCTTCGCCGAGCAACAGCGGCAAAATCTGGTCAGCCAAACGCTGTCCGAAGCTGCTCGATGCGTCGCGTGGAAGTTCACAAGGCAGGTTGTCGACCGCCATAACAGAAATGTTACCTTCATCAGTGAAGGGTGGGTCGACTTCATCGTCCGAAGGATTGTAGTCATAGACTGGATCGGCGATGGTGCTCGGCTGCTTCGTACTTGGGATGGACCCTTCGATATCGCAAGTGATGTCCGCAATGACGGATGTCTTGAAATCTGGGCCGGTCATATCTTCTTTGGTAAACAGTACCGGAGCTTCCGGAGCCCAGAATGCGGCAGCGATAAGTATGTCTGCCTCCGAAGTGAATTGTAGAAAATCACCGACATAATTCTGCGGGGATTTGTAGAATTCATTCCGGCTGAATGCTTCACCATCTTCACGTGCATTGTAGTTACGAACATTCAGTTGTGTGTAAACAGGAAAATCGAAATAGCAGTTGCAGAACTGGTGGGGGGTAACTTTGCGGATACCCATACCTGTCAGCACTTCCATAGCACCTTTGGTGACGCGGCCGCCGCCGGTCAGAGCAATCTTGATGGGGGGCAGTATAACCTTGGAAAATTCTGTTTTGAGGTCTTCAAGGTCGAAACATTCGTTGGCGCGGCGCATATCAAAAAGATTGTAACGTTTTCCGTAAGTCCAGATACCATTATAGGCACCAACTATTCCTGCCCAGCGTCCGAATGCGATAATACGTTTGCCGGAAGGTTCTGTCAGGGTTTCATAGTCGACCATGCGAATGTTCTTTTTCAGAATCTCGCGCAGCAGATCACGGTTATAAGGCTGTTTCTTAATAGTATGGCTGAAGAAGAAGTAGGTTTTGCCTTCAATAAGGTCGGGGATGGGAACTTCCTTAACACCCAACAGGATGTCAGCTTCCTCAACGGAATCAACAAGGCGGATTCCGGCTTCGACGTATTCTTCATCTGTGAAACAACGGATTTCACTGCGTTGGGCAATTACTTCAACATCAGGATAAGCAGCATTAATCGCTTTAGCTTGGCTGGGGGTTAGCGGGGTACGCTTGTCCACAGGTATTTTACCTTCGCGGAGAAGGCCGATAATTGTTTTACTCATTATATTCTCGGATTTTAATTAATAAAAATGAAAAGATTTCTTCGATGCTAGATCTAAGTTTGAGTCGGGGAGTATAGCTTTGATTGTAAAAAAAGCAAGTATTTTATTCTAAGCTGTTAAATTTATTATAAAATATGAATATTTTCCTTGAGGTTACGTATGCTTATCATTCTTTTGATGAGGGTAATAAGGGTAAAAAAAAGATTTTTGGTGGGGTAGTTTACATTATTGTAAGGTGGAATGGGGAATGGGAGTAAAGGTATTCTCTGAATTACTTGTGACATGGATATTGTCGAAATCATGTGTTATGTTAATACGGATGCGAGATATCCGGTCCTCCATCTGCCTGATGATAAGTCTTTTTGTTTCTGTTTGGATATAAATGCAAATAAAAACAGTATGATATTTATGTTGGTGTGATGACGTCCAGTATTTCGTTTAAGCTAGTTCGAACAAATAAGAGTATGTGTGGCCTGATATGTTCAGACTGAGGAATTGCTCTGAGCTTTTTAATATTTTAAGATCATAAACTATATGGCCAAGTTCTAATTTATAGCCAAGTTTAGGGTCTTTAGTTGTCGTGAGGAGTAAATTTTATGAAAAATATCAGTAATACTAGCTTATTCCAACTTAAGGTTGGATTTAGCGTTATGCTGTTTTTTGCCCTTGCGATTGGTGTGTCAGCTCTTTACCAAATATGGCATTTATCAGGTCTGACTGAAAAGTTGTATCTTCATCCTTTCGCCGTCAGTACGGCCTTGCGAGATTTACGCAGCGAACTATATGACATCGAGAGTATTCTCTCCGACCTGGAGACGACTAATTTGATGTCCAATGTTGAAAAAAAACAAGCTGCGATTGAGGAAAAGAACAAAGGGATTCAAGAGCTTTTTGACTTTGTAACCATCAGATATCTTGGAGATAAAAAAGATTTAAATTTTGCCAAAGATTCATTCAAACAGTGGCGGTCACTCATCTATCAAACTTTAGACGCTTATATGCATAATTTTGATAGAGGAATGAAAGCCAAACTCATTTCTGAAGTCAATGCCCAAGGTAAACAATTTCTGTCCGCTCTTGAAGTCATGATCGACTTTGCCGGGAACAAGGCGAAAATATTCAATGAAAATGCACATAATTCTAAGAAATCTTCAATTTATTTTACGTTTGCTTTGGTGTTTTGTTCTACTTTAATCATCATTGGAGTCGGTAAGTTCGTCCTGAATGGCGTAATGGAGCGCATACGTTCCGATAATTCATACCATAAGCAATTCCACGATAACTCTGCTGTAATGTTATTAATCGACCCGGATACAGGACAAATAATCGATGCTAATGCTTCTGCAGTTCAATTCTATGGTTATAAGAGAGAACATTTGTTGAGTATGCGTATTACTGAGATTAATGATCTTCCGGAACATGATGTCAAAAATCGCATGAACTCGGTCACATTGAACTATGGGAGATTATTCATATTCCGGCATAGACTGGCGGATGGAACTCTTAGATACGTTGAGGTTTCATCCAGCCGGATTCGTTTTGGCGGACGTGAAATTTTATATTCCATCATATATGATATTACTGAACGTATACGAGTCGAGGAAGAGTTAAGAAAATCTGAAGAGCGCTACAGAATGGTTGTTGATACGGCTAATGAAGGTATTTGCAGTATAGATTCAAACCATGTCATTACTTATATTAATAACGCAATGTCCAGAATGTTTGGTTATGAAAAGAATGAAATTATTGGGCGAAAAATTGAAGAATTCATTTTTCCAGAAGATTTGCTGAATCATTCTGAACGTATGAAAAAGAGGTATGAGGGGAAGGACGAATCTTACGATAGAAAATTCATACGCAAAGATGGCGCGACTCTGTGGGCGAGAGTCTCTGCGACATCAATTAAAGATGAGCAAGGTAATTTTATAGGCTCCTTTGCTATGATTGCGGACATAACCGAACGTAAGCAGAACGAAATAAAGCTTAATTCACTTAAATGGTTGCAGGAAAAGAAGCCCATATTCAATGCTGGCTTACCAGCCCCAAGTTACGGCAACTTAGTGGAGCTGAATAAGTCTCGTCTCATCGCCGATTCCTTGGGTTACGATACCTTATATAGCATAGTAAACGATTTTCTTGTCCTCTTACAAACCTCGGCTACGGTATACGAAAAAAATGGGGATCACGCATTAGGTATTTTTAGTTCTGGATGGTGCCGGCATATGGATGAAGCATCGCGAAAACTCTGCCGATGTGCTGATAACTCCGAGGCTTTAGCTAGCGGTAAATGGCTTTGCCATGAGTCATGTTGGACAGAAGCATCTTCCATAGCCATTAGGACGGGTAAGGCTGTCGACATTGTTTGTAATGGGGGAATACATCTCTATGCCGAACCAATTTTCGCCGGAGAGGAAATCATCGGTACTATTAATTTCGGCTATGGAACTCCACCACAAGACAAAACCTCTCTCTCTGAGCTGGCGCATTTGTATGAGACTGACCTGGACATTTTAGTGAATCTCTCCAAAGAATATGAAGTTCGTCCTAAATTTATAATCGATGTGGCCAAACAGAGGCTCGCCACGTCTGCAAAGCTAATTGGAGAAATGGTAGAGCGCAGTCGTACGGAGAAGAAACTGTATCAGGCCAAGAAATCTGCCGAAGCGGCCAGCATGGCTAAGACTGAATTTCTTGCTAATATGAGCCACGAGATACGTACCCCGATCAATGGCATCATGGGGATGCTCCAACTTTTACAAATGACCACGCTGAATAAAACGCAGCAAGAGTATGCCGCTGTTGGGATTGAGTCCTCCAAACGGTTGACCCGCCTGCTTTCAGATATCCTCGACCTGTCCAGTGTTGAATCCGGTAAAATCCAGATTGTATCTGAGCCATTCAACCTTGAAAAAGCTATTCATGAGATTGTGCAGTTGTTTTTGTCTAACGCCAATCAAGCAAAAGTGGAACTTCGTGTGGAGATTGAATCGGCTGTCCCTACTAGCGTCATAGGCGATAAGATCCGCCTGCAGCAGATTTTCACCAATCTCATAGGTAATGCTTTAAAATTTACCAAATCTGGAAGTGTTACTATTGAAGCCTGCCTTGTGGGTACTTCGCGATCGGGGCATGTACAAATTCTGTTTTCCGTCGTGGATACGGGTACGGGCCTTTCTAAAGAAGTTGCTGATGTATTGTTCGAACCTTTTACCCAAGGTCCAAAAGACTTCAGGCGAGGGCAGCATGGCGCAGGGCTTGGGTTGGCTATTTGCAAGCGGCTGACACATATGATGGGCGGCGATATTTCAGTTGAGAGTGAATTGGGTCAAGGAGCTTCATTTTATTTCAGCATACCGTTTATGTTTGTCGAAAAGCAGGATCAAAGTTTTAAAGTCTTGTCAGACAGCGAAAAAATTACCTGTCCGGCCATACGTATTCTCTTGGCAGAAGATGATGAGATCAACAGCTTTGCTATCGGAAAACTCTTGGAGAATCTTGGCTGCGTTGTCCGATCTGTTGCAAATGGAGAAGAAGTATTGGAAGCGTTGCGCGAAGATTATTTCGATCTTGTGTTAATGGATATTCAGATGCCGGTTATGGATGGTGTTGAAGCTACACAGGCAATCAGACTCGGGGAGGCTGGAGAGGATCGAAAGGGCATTCCCACTATTGCGATGACAGCATATGCGATGAATGGTGACAGGAAGAAGTTTATGGAAGCAGGGATGGATGATTATATTGCCAAGCCGATTGAGATGAACGTCTTGAAAAAAATGCTGGCTAGGTTCTTGTCAACACAATAACGAGATTGCCTTGATCTCGTACTATTATAGGAACGAGGGGAACGAATGATCCAAGACAAAGCATACATACTGATTCTTGATGATGAGCCGACAAACCTATATTTATTGAAGAATATACTGGAAATGGAGGATAATGTTGTCCCAATCTCAGCCTCTACAGGAGAGGAGGCGCTGCTACTTCTTAAAGAGCGGGAGTATGCATTAGCAATCATCGACATGCATCTACCCGGTATCGATGGGCTTGAAGTTATTAGACAAATGCGTGAGAGCGATAAAATGCGCGAGATTCCCGTTTTAATCGCCAGTGCTGTGTTCAAGGATTCAGAGAGTATCGCCCAAGGTTATGAACTTGGAGTTGCAGACTATCTATTCAAGCCGTTGAACACCAAAATGCTTCGTAGCAAAGTAAGTCTTTTCACCAAGTTCTACTTCAACCGAAAGGCGCTTGAAGCAAGTGAAGCAAGCCTATCCCTTACTCAGCATATGGCCGGGTTGGGTGGCTGGGAACTGGATCTGGACACAATGGAATTATACTGGTCACATGAAACGTATCTTATTCATAAAGTAGGTCCAGAGTTCACACCTAATCTGCAGAATGCACTTGGTTTTTATGCGCCGCTCCATCAATCAGTCATAACCGAGGCTGTAAAGCGATGCATAGAAGAAGGTGAATCTTTTGATCTTGAACTTGAAATAGTGACAGCTGAAGACTGCAAGTTGTGGGTCAGAGCGTTGGGTGAACCAATCTATGATAACAGCCGCATTGTCAAAATAGGAGGTACTTTTCAGGATATCAGTGAACAAAGAGCCAGAATGGAATTAGTGGAGCAATCTCGAGAGAAATATCAGCAACTCTACGGGGCAATTCGAGATGCAATCCTTATTGCTGACATGGATCGTAATATCGTCGACATGAATCCTGCTTTCAATGACCTTTTTGGATATTCGGTGGATGACCTCAAGGGAAAACCTACCGTAACGATTTATAAGGATGAATCTGAATTTAAACGGTTGGGTGAGTTAATTCGGCAAAATGATAATCCTAATGATAATATCGTTTACACTATTCATTACCAAAAGAAATCCGGGCAAGTATTCTCGGGTGAGACCGCTATTTTTAAAATTTATGATGCTAAAGGGGATGTAACTGGATTTATGGGGTTGATCAGAGATATTTCTGAAAAAGAGAATCTAGAACAACAGCTAGCATATGCCCGTAAGCTTGAATCCATAGGCCAACTGGCCGCAGGTGTTGCTCATGAGATTAACACTCCAATTATGTACATATCTGGAAATATCAAGTTTCTCAAAGAATCGTTCGATAATATATCTCAACTACTTGAAAAACAAAATAAACTTTATCTAGCTGTCAAAGATAATCAAGATGTATCCTCCCTTTTGCCCTGCATAGAGCAGGCAATGGAGACTGCAGGACTTGATTTCCTGTTGGATGAAATACCCCAAGCTCTCTCCGAATCTCAGGAAGGCACTGAGCGTGTTTCGCACATAGTTCAAGCCATGAAGATTTTTTCGCATATGGACATTAACACAGTAAAGCCGATGAACGTCAATGATGCCGTGGAGAACACTATTACAATAGCTAGCAACGAATGGAAATATCACTCTGAGATAGTAATGAACCTCGCAGAAGACCTTCCCCTGATTGAGGGGGTGCTTGGAGATTTTAATCAGGCTATCCTTAATATCCTGGTTAACGCTGCTCATGCTAATTCTGACATGGTCAAAAAGAATGGAGGTAAAGGAACCATCACTATTTCCACAGCCTTGGATGGAGAATTCGTGGAAATCTGTATCAGCGATACAGGCACGGGTATTCCTCCAGAAAATCAACACAGAATTTTTGATCCATTCTTCACAACAAAGGAAGTCGGAAAGGGAACGGGCCAAGGCTTATCAATAACCCATACCATCGTTAAAAAACACGGTGGCACAATTGCGTTTAACTCAGAAGAAAATAAGGGAACAACTTTTTTTCTGACGTTTCCTATTAAACAGGAGAGTCGGGGCAAGGATTGCTCTTTGCAGTAAAGCTGCAATAATCAAATTTAACAACCTGATGACAAATAACATTTAAGAACAAATCCTAAATGCCATTACATGGTCCACAGTTTTGCCAAAATTTACAGATGTTTTTTTCTGAGGATTTGCAACTTACCGCACTCATTTTTCAACTCTTCTGATTAAAATAATAAAATATATTTAATTTTAATTACGTGAAATTCTAATTTTATGAACTATTTTTTTCGATGGATTACCACATGATCATTGACCATCTGGGGGACGTCGAGTAGGCGAGAGTTTTTGATATTAGAAAATTTAAAGTATTCCGTACTGCACTTGAATACTGTGCGGTGCGTTTTTTAGTTCATCATTTGGAGTATGTTTATGCCCAGCCAGAAATTTATTGATTCCGTTGTAGAATATTTCCCTAAGGATCAAGTCTATTTGGACGAGGTGCTTGTGCATGCGTTGTCACTGGATGCCAGCCCCTTCGAACCAAGAGCTAAAATGTTAGTGGATGTATGTAGTGAAGGTGAATTGCAGACTTTGTTATCCCTAGCGCGTGAGCACGGAGCTGGTCTGACCTTCAGAGGAGCGTGTACTGCCATAAACGGCCAGACCGTAGGAGAAGATGTTATGGTCCGGTTCAGTGGGCCGGCGTGGACCGGCATCAAAGTCCTAGATAATGGCAACTTTATCTGGGCTCAGAGTATGGCTTCTGGCGGATCGGTCAACAAGGCTTTGGGGCCCTATGGACGTATAATCGGTCCTGATCCCGGCTCTATCTCCATTGCTACTTTGGGGGGGATGGCTGCTAACAATTCCACTGGTATGTGTTGTACCATTGAGCAAAATATTTTCCATACTGTGAAGTCCATGCGTGTACTTTTTGCCGACGGCACACTTCTGGATACCGCAGATGAGAATTCTTGTGCAGCGTTCCGTAAAAGCCATGCTGAACTTCTGGACGGCCTGACGGACATACGCAAGCGCATCATGGTCAATAAGGAGCTTGTCGAAAAAATTAAGCGCAAGTATTCCATTCGCAACACGTCTGGATACAGCATGAACGCATTTACTGAGTTTGAGGACCCCTTGGATATTCTCGAGCATTTGATGATAGGTTCTGAAGGTACCTTGGGATGTATTCTGGATGTGAGTCTTAAGACTGTAGTTCTGGAACCATGCAGAGCAACATCTTTGATGCTGTTCCCCACTTTGGAAGATGCTATCAAAGCTATTTCCGTGCTGAGTCAGGAAGGAGCTCTTGCAAGGGCCGCTGAGCTCATGGATCGGATAACTCTTAAGGCTGTCGAGTCCTTCTCTACAACACCGGATATTGTCCGCACTCTGGATGATAAGGCATGCGGCGTGCTTCTGGAGACTCAGGCTAAGGACGAAAAAATCTTACAGGAGCGCATTGACACCATTTTAGAGTGTCTGAAGGATATTCCAGGCCTTACGGATCATAAATTTGTAAAGGACCCTGAAGAATACGATCGCTTATGGGATATGCGGCGGAACACCTATCCTGCTTTTACCGGGGTCGGCGGCCCCTATGATTTTACCGTCACCGAGGATTGGTGTGTCCCACCTGAAATGCTTGGTGAGGCTGCCGAAGTATTACAGACTCTTCTTGAAAAGTACGGTTTCCGCGGGGGGATAATGGGCCACGCCTTCCATGGCAATATGCATTTCATCCTTCCTGTTCCGTTGGGTGATCAGGCCGCAGTGAATAATTTGAAAGGGCTTACAGATGATATTGTCGATGTGATGATTAATCATTTTGAAGGATCTTTAAAAGCAGAGCACGGAACTGGGCGTTCAATTGCTCCCTATGTTGCTCGCGAGTGGGGACCGGAAATCTACTCTATGATGAAGGAGCTGAAAGCCCTTTTAGATCCACAGGGGATACTAAACCCAGGCGTTATTCTCAATGATGATCCTGATGGACATTTTAAGGGGTTGAAGCAGCCTTGGGGACTGCATGAGTCTGTTGACAGATGCAATGGATGCGGTTTCTGCGATTCCGTATGCCCTACGAAAGAAGTCGGCTTTGCGCCGCGTCAGCGTATTTACGTTAAGCGCACTATCGCGAGGTTGCATGAGCAAGGTGATAGTGAACGGGCCGATCACTGGGAGCAGGTCTTCAGACAGTATGGTCTTGATATCTGCGCCACTGATGGCCTTTGCCAGTTACGATGTCCATTGGCTGTGGATACTGCTTCGTACATGCGGTACTTACGCCATGAAAATTTGAGTGATTTCACCAAAGATACGGCCCGTCGTATAGGCAATAATTTTTCCAAGGCAGCCAGTATGGCGTCGATGGCTCTGAGCACCGGTAGAGCTGTTGAAGGTCTTATGGGGCATGGTATTATCTCCGTCATGGATAGTCTGTCCCAAAAAACAGTGGGTCAGCATGTACCTGATCTGGTTGATATGAAACTCCGGGGCGGATCTTCTACTCCTCCGTCCAAGGCAAAGACGTCGGAGCAGAAGGTTGTGTACTTTCCTTCCTGTGCTGTGCGTACCATGGGCTATGACGTGGATGATGGGCCCGGCCAGAAGCCTCTTATGGACGCTGCAGTAGAGCTATTGAACCGCGCCGGATACGAAGTTATTTTTCCTGAGGATATGAAGAATCTATGCTGTGGCAAGGCCTTTGAAACCAAGGGATTATCCGAAGAGGCAGATCGCAAATCTGACGAACTCAGCAAAGCCTTGCTCAAGGCTACGGAAAATGGTCGCTGGCCTGTACTGTGCGATACAAGCCCGTGTCTGGCTCGTATGAAGAAGCATCTGGATAAGCATCTGGATCTGTATGAGCCCATTGAATTCGTTCAGAAGTTTCTTGTGAGTAAGTTGAATTTCATCCAGCTGTCCAAGACTGTGGCCGTGCATCCGACATGTTCTACTCAGGCTATGGGCTTGACAGGAAATCTGGTGGAAGTGGCTTCTATGTGTGCCGATAATGTTGTGCTGCCCGAAGATATTAACTGTTGCGGTTTTGCCGGAGATAAGGGCTTTACTCATCCCGAGGTCAATGCTTCAGCTTTGAGCACACTTTCTACACAGGTTGCCTCCTGCAAGGAAGGTTACAGCACATCCAGAACCTGCGAGTCTGGGCTGACCCTGCATAGCGGTAAGCCATATTTCAACATCCTGTATTTATTGGAAGAGAGTAGTCGAAACAATTAAAAGTAATAAAAGGCATGGCCTCGATGGCCATGCCTTTTATTTTTCTGGGAGGATGAATTAAGCATTTACTTTGTATTTGGAAAACAAAGCAGAATGATACAAGCACCTTATAAATGTTTAGGTAAAGAGGAAGCTAGATTATTTTTATATCTTGAGTTTTTAAGATGATAATTTTTCACCATTCTTAAAATCAGATTATGTCCAATGCTATCTTCCCAGTTAAAATTGTTTTTAAGAACGATAACAGCACTGTTTGAAGGTATGTTCATACCTACATAGCAGCTGAAACCAGCAATTAAACCGTATTTATAATATATCGAAGTGTCATATCTTTTAAGAGAGTCCACCTGCCAGCCCAGCGAATATGAAAGCTCTCCATCGCTGGCATAGACCTGACGGGATTTCTTGAAAATACGATCTAATGGGGTTCCTGATAAGCCCAGATGTGCTCTGAAAAATTTTATTAAATCCGGGGCGGTTGAATATGCTCCTCCTGTACCTACCATCATGCTGGTAAAAATCCAATTTTGAAGTAATTTATTTCGCGCCATAAAAATTGGGAAATCACCAGAATATCCTTTAGCTAACCGGTCAGTATTTTGAGGTTGTTTAAGGGTGGTATCATTCATTTCTAGAGGCTTAAAAATATATTGATCAAGTAATTCCGATAAGTTTTTATTCATCTTCAATGAGATCGCATAACCTAGTATACCAAATCCAAGATTAGAATACTGTGCGGTCACAAGCCTATTCTTATTGAGTTTTAAGTTGGATATGTATTCATAAACATATTCAGAAGTTAAATGTTCGTATATATTGTGGCCTGTGAAAGCATATCTTGTTCCTGCACATACCGTGTCTATATTTTTAGGTTCACGCGGTAATCCAGAGGTGTGCAAAGCCAATTCTCTAAGAGTAATATTTTTAACGTCATCATCTCGATAATTAATTGATTTTGGAAAGATATTTCCAATAGTATCATCTAAAGAGATTAAGTTTTTATCCTCCAAAACAAGAAGCAAAGAGGATACGAAGCATTTCGTTACCGAGCCAATTGCAAAAATTGTATCTTTATGCATTGGTTCTTTTTTTTCATAGTTTGCGTAACCATATGTATAAAAAGATGTATCATTACTATTAAACATCCCAACAACGATGCCTGTATCAATTCTATCTTTGATAAGAGGTTTGCAAAAAATATCTAATTGCCGTTCAAGAGAGATATTAGAAAAAGAAGAGTTGTTATCAATTTCCTGAACGACCATGCGAGAGCAACCTGCTTGGTACAAGATTATTATTATCAAAAAATACTTTATTACATTCTTCATTTTTATTTTAACTAATCATTTTTGTGTAAAACAATTATTTTAGATGGTTAGGTTGAATATAAGAAATTTTATTCTAATTGAAAGTAATTTTTATAATCCCAAAAATGGTGCTTTTAAATTTCGTTAGTATGTTATTTGAAATATAAAGAAATTTAACAAATGGAGATTGACGGAAGGTCTGTTAGCATTTGGACCCCGTGGTAGCAAATGCTTTTAAACATACGATGAATTTAGTAAAGATGATAATTGTGGGCAGAGTGATAAATTGAAATTGTGCTCATTGAATCTACTAGTTGATCAAATTAAAATGAATGGTATATCTTTTAATCCTAACATGAAATTTAGTTTAAAGTCTGGCTTCGCAGGCGAGGCTACGGTTTGAACTATTTTAATGTTTTGAACTTTATATTCTTACACTTGACTCAGAAAGATCTACAGACTCAGATTGGTAAGGAAATAGTCATATTTATGTTTTAATCTCTCTTGCAGTTGGGTAAGTCTTTTTTATAAAGTATATCGTAAGGGGAGATTAATCATGCAGAAACAGAACCGTCCTGTACTTTTCATTGTTGATGCCATTAAATCTGAAATGGATTTTTTTGCAAAAATATTGCGTGAAGATTATGCTCTTCTAATGGCCATGAAAGGCTCACATCTTTTTGAAATAGTAGTTAAGGAGCAACCAGATCTTATACTTCTGGATGTAGATATGCCGGAAATAGATGTTTACGAGGTCTGCAAAAATCTTAATGGAAATGATGCCACTACGCATATTCCTGTAATTTTGATTTCCGGTGACAGGCGGACTGAGGATGAAATGAGTGGATTCAGTGCCGGAGTGGTGGATTTTATTCGAAGACCTCTTAGTCCGCCTATGGTTCTCCGGCGTATTGCTTCGGCCTTAATTCAGAAAGAACAGACTTACAGGCTTGCCGATCTTTCAGATAAACTTGGCAGATACCTTTCTCCTCAGGTTTACGAATCTATTTTTGCAGGCACGCAGGATTCTCTTATAGGAGCCAAGCGTAAAAAACTGACTATTTTTTTCTCAGATATAGTAGGATTTACCTCCACCACAGAGCGCATGGAGCCTGAGGATATGACCTCACTGCTCAACAGTTACCTCGACCGTATGGCATCAATTGCTCTTAAGCACGGTGGAACTATCGATAAATATATCGGAGACGCAGTTCTTATCTTTTTCGGAGATCCTGTTTCAAAAGGATATAAAAATGATGCACTCGCTTGTGTCGATATGGCTATTGAAATGCGTGATGCACTTAAAGAAATGCAGCAGGAATGGTTTGATATAGGTATTTCGACTCCGTTTAAGGTGCGTATGGGGATCAATACAGGTTTCTGTACTGTAGGTAATTTCGGGTCAAAACAGCTTATGGATTACACTATCATAGGTGGTCAGGTGAATGTTGCCGCCAGACTGGAACAGAATGCACCTCCTGATCAGATTTTGATTTCGCATGAAACATGGGCATTGGTTAAAGATGATTTCAGGTGTCTGGGGCGTGCGCCGATCTATGTCAAGGGTGTGCAGCATTCAATTCGTACTTATCAGGTCATAGGCAGAGGTCTTACTGGAAGTCAGGATTCCTCAAGTCCACTTGGTGAAATGGTCTGGCCCGCCCGCACAGTCACAGCTGACCAGACAGTGGCCGATGCTATGATGTCTTTACGTGAAAGCGGAGAATGGTCCTGCCTTATCGTACTGGATGGAGTGTACCCGATCGGGATGATAACTAAAGGGCGTATGGATGAAATTGTACGTAAGGAAACTGATAAGGCATTGTTTTTTCAACGGCCTGTAACAACGGTAATGGATAAAGAACTTTTGGTACTGCCAGATGAAAGTTCCTTAGATAAAGTGGCACGAAATGCATTGTCCCGTGAAGGCAATTATACATTTGATCCAATCGCGGTAACTCGAAACGGTGAATTTGCAGGTTTGGTATCAGTACGTTGTTTAATGCAGAGGCTTCTTGCTCCAAATCCTTGAGTCTCCGAAAATTATTTCAAATATAAAATCCCTTCAAAAAGAAATCTCGCATCTGGAAAAATATAAATATTAAGAAGAGATTGATTATTAATTCCGAGCGCCACATATTACTGCATGCAATTTACTTCTTTGCATATGCAGCTTTGCATGCAATATTCAGTTGTGTGAGCTGTATTCTTTATCTGTTTAAATATAATCCCGTTTTTATTGAATAAAACTATCCTCAAAATTATCCTGCAAATGGCATGTATAATGCTCTATTCATATTATGCAACATACTACCACTATCTGTCCTTACTGCGGTGTCGGCTGCGTTCTATCCCTGAAAGTTGAGGACGAGCGTATTGTCAGTGTCTCTCCCGGACCGGAGCCGTCAGTTAATCAAGGCTCTATTTGCTCTAAGGGGCGGTATGGTTTTGACTTTGTTCACCATGCCGACAGGCTGACAACTCCTCTGATACGTAAAAATGGAGAGCTGAAATCAGCCACTTGGGATGAAGCACTGGAACTTATCACAAATAAATTTTCAGAAATATCTTCCACTCATGGGCCGGATGCTCTTGGAGGTTTCAGCAGCGCCCGTTGCACGAATGAGGAAAACTATCTCTTTCAGAAACTTTTTCGAGCTGGAATCGGTACAAATAATATAGATCATTGCGCAAGGCTCTGACACGCTCCAACTGTGGCCGGGCTGGCTACATCACTGGGAAGCGGGTCTATGACCAACTCCATACGGGAGTTATGGGATATGGGAGCCGGAGATTGCGTGTGTATAATAGGTACCAATACAACTGCCTGCCATCCTGTAATAGGGCTTGGCATGAAAGAAGCCAAACGCAATGGCGCTAAACTGATTGTTATTGACCCAAGAGAGATTGATCTTGCCAGATCTGCCGATGTCTGGCTGCGGTTGAGACCCGGTACTGATACAGCTCTGCTTTCGGCTATTGCCGGAGAAATAATTACATCTGGTTTGGCTGACCTTCAGACTGTTGCCGCAGAAAATGAAGATTTTGAAATTTTCCGAAAAGGGTTGTCAAAATTTGACCCAGATACAGTTGCCGCTATTTCCGATGTCTATGCTGACGATATCCGTAAGGCTGCACAGCTTATAGGCAACTCTGCAAACACAGCTTTTTATTATACCATGGGGATTACCCAGCATAACGCAGGTACAAATAATGTTCTGGCTGTATCCAACCTTGCATTGCTGTCAGGAAACATAGGGAGACCTAAGACCGGAGTTAATCCTCTCCGTGGGCAAAATAATGTTCAGGGAGCCTGTGATATGGGGGCATTACCAAATGTCTTTACGGGCTATCGCTCGGTAGCGGATTTATCAGTAAGAACCAGCTTTGAAAAAGCATGGGGTGTTGAGTTGTCTGCAGAAGCGGGGCTGACTATTCCTAAAATGCTCACAGCCATAGAGGAAGACCGGTTGAAGGGTCTTTTTGTTTTTGGCGAAAATCCTATGCGAAGTGATCCGGACATAAATCATGTTGAGCATTGCCTGCGGCATGTTGATTTTCTGGTTGTTCAGGATCTCTTTTTAACTGAAACAGCACAGTTGGCAGATGTTGTGCTTCCCGGGGCAAGTTTTGCTGAAAAGGATGGAACTTTTTCCAGTACCGAAAGAAGGGTGCAGCGTGTACGTAAAGCAGTTTCTCCTGCAGGAGACAGTCTGCCTGATTGGAAGATATTAGCTGAGTTGTTGAAACGTCTTGGCAGGCCTGAAAGATATAATGATGTTGAAGATGTATTTAACGAAATGCGTATGCTTACCCCCAGCTATAGTGGAATAACATACGAAAGGCTTGAATCAGGAGGCATTCAATGGCCCTGCCCGGATGAAAGTCATCCCGGAACACCCATACTGCATGTAGGAAAATGTATGAGAGGACCGGGTAAATTTGTGTCACTTTCTCACAGAGAACCTGCGGAACTGCCGGATGCTGAATACCCGCTTACTCTTACCACAGGGCGTGTTGTAGCTCATTATCATACATCAACAATGACCGGTCGCTGCTTTGGTCTGGCCGGAACATGGCCGGAAGAGCTGGTTGAAATTCATCCATCCGATGCCGCTGTATACGGAATTGCTGATGGTGAACTTATTAAAGTCCGATCTCGCCGCGGTACTGTGAAAGCAAGAGCATGGGTTACCAGAAGAGTCCGTAAGGGATTAATTTTTATGACCTTTCATTTTTCTGAAAGCCCTTCAAATATACTGACTACTTCGGCAGCAGATCCTGTTACCGGAACTCCGCAGCTGAAAGTCTGCGCTGTTTCAGTCAGCAGACTTTCAGCTGAAGAGCAAAATACGAATTTAATTCATAAAGAGGAAAATATGTCATGCCAACACGTTTAAGCCCATTTATCCTTGCCACAGCAGCAAAATGTATAGGCTGCAGGGCATGTGAACTGGCATGCTCTGCAGCCCATATGCAGGGCGGGGTCTCTGTTGGAAGTCTTAGTGGTCCATTATCTCCGAGATTATATCTGATGCGTGTTGGAGACATTTGTGTCCCGGTGGGATGCAGGCATTGTGAAGATGCTCCCTGCGCAGCGGTATGTCCCAATGCAGCAATCTATCGAACGGAAAATGATGGTGTGCAGGTTGATGAAAACCGGTGTGTCGGTTGCAAGACATGTCTTATGGCCTGTCCAATGGGGGCTATGGAAATAGCTCAGATATGGAAGCATGGTAAACCTGCAATGCGAAGAGTCGTAGACCCGTCTAATCCGGAAGATCTGCAATTCGAACCGGCTCTTTTAGCCAGCAAATGCGATTTATGCCGTGGCAGGGAAGCCGGGCCTGCATGTGTGCAGGCTTGCCCTGAAAAAGCCCTGGATCTAGTCGATCCTGTTAAAATTAAAAAACGACGCAATTTAGAAGCAGCGCTGGCTCTTAGCGGTGCTGGAGCCCGAGCTGGCGGAGAAATATAATGACTGATTTACACCAGATTGTTTCCATTGATCCAAAATTATGTACAGGTTGCCGTCGTTGTGCAGAAGTCTGCCCAGTGGATGCAGTAATAGGGGAGCAGAATAAAGCGCAGACAATTGATACATCCCGTTGCGTAATGTGCGGTCAGTGCGTGTTACGTTGTTCAGCATTTTTAACTCCCTTTGATGATCAGGCTGAGAATATCGCACAGATACGTATGGAACGTGGACTGCCTGAAGATGACAGATCCATTCTTTTTGCAGCTCACTTTAGAAATGATTGCGGGAAAGTGGCTCAGATGCTGGCAGACAAATCAAAAATTTCAATGGTCCAGTGTGCCCCTGCCGTCAGAGCATCTATTGCCGAGGAATTCGGACTTGCCCCGGGTACGCTTACTCCAGGACAGCTTGCCGCAGCTTTGCGTCGTCTTGGGTTTGATTTTGTCTATGATACCATTTTTGCTGCTGATGTAACTATCATGGAAGAATCCTCCGAACTTCTGGAGCGGCTTGAATCTAATGAAAATATGCCCATGTTCACTTCCTGTTGTCCCGGATGGGTCAATCATCTGGAAACAGCATGGCCTGATCTTCTTTCTCATCTGTCCAGCTGCAAATCACCGCAGCAGATGGCCGGGGCCCTTTTCAAGACTTACGGCGCAGAAATAGCCGGAAAAAGTTCAGGTCATATTGCCAGTGTTTCCGTTATGCCATGCACTGCTAAAAAATTTGAAGCAGGCCGTCCGGAAATGCAGACGACAGGAACTCCTGATGTTGATGCCGTGATAACTGTGACTGAACTTGCAGGCATGCTTAAAAACAAGGGTATTTTTCTGGAGCAGTTGCCCGAAGAAGATTTCGATACTCCTCTGGGGCTTTATTCCGGAGCCGGAACAATTTTCGGAGCTTCCGGCGGTGTTATGGAAGCTGCGCTGAGAACAGCAATAGCCGTCACAACCGGAAATGAAGTCAGCGAAAGTGGTGTGGTATTTAACAAAACAGACGAAGGTGTATTTCGTGCTTCCATGGAAGTGGCTGGCAGAAAAGTTCAGGCCGTTATTGTTTCAGGGCTGGCCAATGCTGCAAAACTTCTTGATGAAGTCAGGGCTGGAAAAGCTGATTTTGATTTTATGGAAGTCATGTGCTGTTCCGGAGGATGTGTGGCTGGTGGAGGGCAACCCAAGCTGCTTCCGGGGATAGATATTGAGGATGCCATTTTACGTCGCCGACAAAGCCTGCATAACCATGACAAAGAACTGCCGATCAGGGCTTCGCATAGAAATCCGTCAGTAAAAGCTCTTTATGAAAATTATCTTGAAAAACCACTGGGCCACCTTTCCCACAAACTGCTTCATACCAGTTATGGAAATAAATCCGGGGGACATGAATAGTGCATACTTTTGTTCTGTCAGATCCTGAACGCTGCATAGGCTGCCGATCCTGTGAGATAGCATGTGTTGCAGCTCACATGGACGAAGATATGGTTGAGGCCGGAAATAAAAAACTGGCATTTTCCCCGCGTATTAAAATTATCCACGAGGCACAGGTTACAGCCCCAATTCAGTGTCGGCAGTGTGAAGATGCTCCCTGTGCTTCAGTATGTCCTGTCGGAGCAATAATATACGATGGCACGGCTGTACGGATTAATACGGAACTTTGCTTCGGATGTAAGGCATGTCTGGCGGCCTGTCCGGTCGGGGCCATGCAGGTTGGCCGTATTCATGAAAGTTCTGATGCTCCGGTAGCCCATAAGTGTGATCTATGCTCTGGACGTGAGGACGGTCCTGCGTGTGTCTCAGTCTGCCCGTCACCAGGAGCACTAAAAATACTGACCAGTGATGAGCTGAAACTTATAGCCGGTAAGCGAAGGCGCAAAAGTGCACTTCAATTAGCATTTGAAAATAAATAAAGGTAAATTTAACCGATGACGCCAAAAGAATCCATTTATCAGGCTGTTGTTGAAGACCAGACAGAAATGATCCGCAGGTTTTTACCTGACGGGAGACTTACTTTTGTTAACAGTGCCTTCTGTCGCTTTTATAATAAAAAGCCTGAAGAATTGCTTGGGTCAAAGTTCATGGATCTTCTTAGTAATGATGAGCGAGATTCGATTGTCCGGCAGGTTTTTTCAATCTCTCCTGAAAATCCCGAAATAATCACAGAGCCGAGCTATAAGGGGGCAGATGGAAAGATACATTTTGTACAATACATTACATCCGGCATTTTTGATGAAAATGGAAATGTTGTTGAATATCAGTCTGTCGGTAGAGATGTTACCACTCAGCGTCAGGCCGAGGCAACATTAGCTGAAGCACGTACTGCCATGGAACAGGCCAGCAGGGTAACAACTCTTGCCGTTATCGGCGGCGGCATAGCTCATGAAATAAATCAGCCTTTAAATGCTATCCGTATTCTTACTGCTTCAGCTCAGCTGCTGGCAAAAAGATCTATGCAACCGGATAGTGAGCTGGCACGTATATTGGGAGATGTTGCTTCACAGGTCGACAGGATAGATTCCATTGTAAATCACTTACGGGAACATCTGCGTCAGAACAGGACGACTGCAACTGCAACCTGTGATCTGGGGCAGGCTGTGCGTTCTGCGCTTTCTTTAATAAATGCACAGGTTCTGGCAAGAGGAATTAAAGTTGATCTAAATATTTCAATAGGGCTGCCTTCCGTAAACGGTGGTTGTATTCGCTTTGAAGAACTCGTTGCAAATCTGGTGGCCAATGCAATGCAGGCGTTGGATGAAGTGGATCAGGATGATAAAATAATACGAATTGATGTGGCAGCCCGAGGTGAAGATACCGTGGAACTTACTGTGTCCGATAATGGTCCCGGCTTTAAAAAAGGACTGGGAGAAAAAATATTTGAACCTTTTTTTTCTACTAAAGCTCCCGGTAATTCAATGGGACTGGGACTGTCTATTGTACAGACTATTGTGCAGGCTGCCGGAGGATCTATAAAGGCGGAAAATCGTGCAGATGCAGGAGCTGTGGTTAAGATAATCCTGCCAGCTGCAGATCGGAACGGAGCATAAGATGCGTATATTGCTTGTGGATGACGATACAGCCACCCGTGAGTCTCTGGCAGAATATCTGACCCTGCTGGATCATGCGGTAATTTCATGCGCTGATGCTGACAAGGCGTTGTATATTTTACAGAGCCATGATTTTGAAATGGTTCTCTCTGATATACAGATGCCCGGTAAAACAGGAATAGAATTGGTTCGAGAAGTTAAAAAAATATCTCGTCCCTACCTGCCTGATGTCGTTTTATATACTGGGCATTCAGATCTGGAACTGGCTATAGGCGCTTTGCGTGCCGGAGCATACGATTATCTGACAAAACCAATTAATCTGGAAGAACTTGGAGTTATTTTATCCCGGGTTGCCGAGCATCAATCTTTGCTGGCTGAAAATGATTTGCTGACCAGAAAGTTTGATGAGGTTGTGGCTGAAGCAACAAGTGATATAAGATCTGAATTTTCTCGGTTGCAGGATCTTCTGGAAGAACAGGCCGGTCTTGATAACATCGGTTTCTTTTCCGAACCAATGTGGCAGGTCGTTTCACAGGCCAGAAGATATCACGAAGACCGGGAGCTTCCAGTTCTCATACAGGGAGAAACCGGAGTAGGCAAAGATATCGTAGCAAAAATCATCCATTACGGTCCCGACCAGTCCCGACTCCCTTTTATTGCTATAAATTGTGCAGCTTTGCCTGCTTCTCTTTTTGAAAGTGAACTTTTCGGTTATGAGCCGGGGGCTTTTACCGGAAGTGCTGCCCGTGGAGCAAAAGGAAAAATAGATCTGGCAAAGGGAGGAACGCTCTTTCTCGATGAAATAGGGGAAATACCTGTTGAACTGCAGGCAAAATTATTACGGGTTATTGAAGACAAAAGTTTTTACCGTGTCGGTGGACTTGAAAAAATAAACACCGATATTCGAATTATAGCTGCTACAAATCTGGATCTGGGTGAGCGTATTGAACGAAATCTATTCCGTAAGGATTTATATTACCGTCTGAAAGTAGGTAGCATTATTGTTCCTCCTTTACGTGAACGGCCGGAAGATATTGTTCCGTTGGCAAAGCTTTTCCTTACAACATTTGCAAAAAAACGCGGCAAAAAATTTGCTGAGATATCTTCGGAAGCGGCAATGAAGCTCAATGAACATTCGTGGCCCGGTAATGTCCGGGAATTGAAAAACACTATTGAATGGATTTCAGTTATGCATGACGCATTTGAGCTTGTCCCTGATCATTTGAGCATCATTATGCAGAATATTGACAGATCAACTGTTTCTACTGCCGATAAAGCTGAAAATTTGCTGCTACAGACCGGCAGGAAGCGACGTAACAGACCTTCGGATCAGGAAATTGATGAAACCCTGAAGTCTACTTCCGGTAACAAAACGAGGGCCGCGGCCTTGCTGGGTATATCTATACGCATGCTTTATTACAGGCTTGATAAGAAAAAGACTGATTTTTCAAAGTAAGTAAAAAATATAACAACTTAAATTAAAAATATAATCCAGCCGGTTATAGGCTGACGATGGCTGATCTTGATTATTGAGAAATCCTGTAAAGCCGGAAGGTCTATTGACTCTATTGTGGAGATGAAATGAAACTCGATATAAGTAAACTTGATAATTTTATTGATGAAGATAAAATATGGAATATTGTCAATCAAAACACAGATGCGGATCCTGCCAGAATACAGGATATTCTAAATAAGGCCCTCGAAGCGAAGGGGCTTACTTTAGAAGAAACCGCAATTCTACTTCAGGTTGAAAATCCTGAACTGAATGAAGCTATTTTCGAAACAGCACGCAAAGTTAAAAAAGCTATATACGGTAACCGGATAGTTCTCTTTGCGCCTTTGTATGTTACTAATGAATGCAGCAACCGTTGTTCCTACTGTGGTTTTAAAGACACCAACTCTGAACTTATCCGCCGAACTCTCACTGCTGGAGAGATTAAAAAAGAAGTCTGTGTTCTGGAGGACCTAGGGCATAAACGTCTGATTCTGGTTTACGGCGAACATCCTAAATTCGGAGCAGACTGGATCGCAGAAACGGTACGTACTGTATATGATACTTTGTCTGAAAAGAGCGGACAAATTCGCCGGGTGAATATTAATTGTGCTCCATTGGATGTGGATGGTTTTCGTAAGCTGCATGAAGTCGGTATAGGAACTTATCAGTGTTTTCAGGAAACTTACCATTCTAAAACCTATTCAGACCTGCATCCCTGCGGGCATAAAAAATATTTTCTCTGGCGGCTGCACGCTATGCACAGGGCCATGGAAGCCGGAATTGATGATGTTGGAATGGGAACTCTGCTTGGTTTATACGATTACCGCTTTGATACAATTGCATTGCTTGCTCATGCTGCTGAACTTGAAAAACAATTCGGAGTCGGGCCGCATACTTTATCATTTCCACGACTGGAACCAGCACTCAATGCTGAAGTTGCTTTTAATCCACCATATCCGATTACTGACAGCCAGTTTAAAAGGCTTGTAGCTGTTTTGCGGCTTGCGGTTCCATTCACAGGACTGATTTTGAGTACTCGTGAGAACAAAGAGATGAGACGTGAACTTCTTGATATAGGAGTCTCACAGCTCAGTGCAGGGTCCCGAACTTATCCCGGAGCGTATACAGACCCCGATTATGACCGTCCCGAAGTTCAGCAATTCTGTGTGGGGGATAGCAGAAGTCTTGATGAAGTAATTAAAGAGATTGTCCAGCATGGATATATTCCTTCATGGTGCACAGCCTGTTATCGTGAAGGCCGCACAGGCGAAGAATTTATGAAACTTGCTAAAAATGGTTTTATTCAAAATTTCTGTCGTCCTAATGCCCTGATGACATTTAACGAGTATCTGCAGGATTATGCGAGTGAATCTACTCGTGATTTAGGCCGTGAACTGATTAATTCGGAAGTTGAGAATGGACCCCAGAAAGGCCGTAAAAAACTTTTAGACAGTCTGCTTCGCATTGAACAGGGCGAGCGCGATTTATATATCTAAGTTCTGATCGTAATCGGTTGGCGGGGTGACTGTTAAAAACGTCCCCGTCAGCCGGAGCTTTTTATGGAGTGAAAATGTCTTCTAATTTCCGCACAGAGAATGATGCTTTCGGGAGCATTGAGATTCCTTCTGCAGCCATGTACGGTCCGCATACAGCAAGGGCAATGCAGAATTTTAAGCTTTCAGGTCAAAGGCTTTCTTCTATATTTATCCGTTCATATGCTGAGGTAAAACTGGCTTGCGCCAGAACAAATACCAAGCTCGGTTTTTTAGAACAGCACATTGCTCAGGCTATAGAAATGGCCTGCCTTGAAATGATTGAAGGGGATCATCACGAACATATAACCGTTGATGCATTTCAGGGCGGGGCCGGAACTTCTACCAATATGAATATAAATGAGGTTCTTGCCAATCGTGCAAGTATGCTTCTCGGCAAACCTTACGGATCTTACGAAGTTCATCCCTTGCACCATTTGAATCTGCACCAGTCGACTAATGATACATTTCCTACAGCTCTCCGAGTCGCAGCTCTTCATGAGCTAAAAAGACTTGAACAGCCTATTGCCGATATGCAGGCAACCCTGCAAAGAAAAGAACAGGAATACAATAACCTGATTCGTATTGCCCGAACTCAATTGCAGGATGCCGTCCCTGTAACAGCTGGAATGACCTTTGGAGCATGGGCTGAGGCTCTTTCCCGTGACCGCTGGCGTATTTTCAAATGCAGGGAAAGAATAAAGCAGGTCAATCTAGGGGGGACCGCTGTTGGAACTGGTCTTGGAGCGCCGCGCGATTATATTTTACGTGTAACCGATGAATTGCGTCATATAACAGGTTTAAAGATAGCACGGGCCGAAAATCTGGTGGATGTGACTCAGAATCTGGACAGTTTGGTGGAAGTTTCAGCTATGCTTAAAGCTTGCGCAGTAAATCTGTTTAAAATCAGTAACGATGTACGACTGTTATCAAGCGGTCCCAGTGCCGGAATGGGGGAGTTGTGTATTCCGCCACTGCAGATAGGGTCAACCATTATGCCTGGAAAAGTTAATCCGGTTATTCCAGAAGCTGTTTCGCAGGCGGCTTTACGTGTTATGTCCAACGATTCTTTGGCCGGACAAGTTGCTGCGCTTGGCAATCTGGAGTTGAACCAGTTTATGCCGCTAATGGCTCAATGTTTGCTGGAATCATTGAATCTTTTAAATAATGCAGTCCCTATGCTGCACCGTCTTTGCCTTGAAAATGCAGTACCTGATGCAGAAAAATGTACTCGTAATGTTTATGCTGGAAAGTCTTTAATCACGATTCTGGTTCCGTATGTTGGATACGAAAAAGCAGAGCAGATTGCTCGACATGCCGATGATAATAATATTTCTATTATAGAGGCTGCAGCAAAAGAACTTGATCTTGACCCGAAGATCATTGCCGAGTTGTTCAGTCCAGACCGTATGCGTCAACTTGGATATTCTGAAGACACGTATTCAGCATTGAACTTCATTGAGGAGGAGTCATGATCTTCGCCGGTATTGAAGAGATTGGACTTCACAAAGTTTTTAAGAATGCCCGCAGACAGATTGTCCTTTATGCACCACCATATGGGAATTTTGCAAATAATGAATTCGTCAGCGGAAGTCTAAATTCCGCTCTGGCTAAAGAAAGCGGCCCTTCTCTTATGATTTTTTGCCTTCCCGATATTGATATATACCCATGGGTAGGTGAATTTATGAAAGTTTTGCGTCCAAAAGCCAGCAATGATTCAATCAGGCAGGACCTAGATCACTCACGTATTTTTTTACAGGAGCTGAAGCTGAAATTTAAGGAGCGGATCTCAATTTATGAGATGCCGATTCGTCCTTGTCTGCCCTTTCTCATAATAGATGACCGGATTTTATTTGGGCATTTTGCCTATTCACAAGTTATGACTCCTGAAGGATTCTGGTGTTCTGTTGAGGTCCCTGTTGAAAAATTATTCACCTGTGCTGAATCCGGCAGAATACCCACAAACGGAACTCATGCCGAACTTGCAGCATTTAGAATTATATCAGAGTACGCATTTGCTCTTGAAAAAGGATGTAAGGCCGATTTTCATGCTCCTGAATGAGGTTATAGATCTTCTGAAGGAGCAGGACTCTTTACTGCTGTTTAAGAATGCAAGAAAGGTACGGGATAGCATTTTCGATCGTAGCATTTTTCAACGAGGAGTTATTGAATTCAGTAATCACTGCCGGAAAAACTGCCATTATTGCGGGTTACGTATGGACAATAAAGCCCTTGGCAGATTCTCGATGGACAGGAGTTCTATCCTTGCAACTGTGAGGATAGCAATTGAATCCGGTATGGGGACAATTGTTCTTCAATCCGGCGAACAGGACTCCTCTGGCTTTGAGCATATTGGTTTTATTATTAAAGAGATTAAGAAAAATACAGAGTTAGCCGTAACCCTCTGTTTAGGCGATCAGAGTGAAGATACATATAAATTATGGCGTGACTGTGGTGCAGACCGCTATCTGCTCAAAGCTGAGACTTTTGACGAAAAGCTGCATTCCTGTTTTCGTCCCGGGCAGAGTATAAAACGACGCCTGAAAAATGTGGAGACACTTCAGAAGCTTGGCTATGAAACCGGATCTGGAATAATTACAGGATTGCCCGGCATGACTGTTGAAATTCTGGCTGAGGACCTATTGAAACTGAGCCGTCTTGCACTTGATATGATTGCTGTGGGACCGTTCGTTCCTCATCCCTGTACTCCGTTGGGAAAAAATGTTCCGGGAGCTATGGACGAGTCTCTGAGGGCAGTAGCGCTGTTGCGTATAATGAATCCCCTTTGCAATATACCGTCAACCAGTGCTTTGGATGCTTTGTCGGCTCAGGGACGTGAACTGGGACTTTATGCCGGGGCAAATGTTATAATGCCTTCGATCACTCCTGAACAGGTAAGGGCAGGATATACAATCTATCCCGGAAAGAATTCATCCACGATATCGGTCAAAGAAACTATCGGTAAGTTGCAGCAGCGTGTGTGCAATGCCGGATATCAATTATCTTCGTTGCAGGGGAAATCCCCTAATAAGAATGAACAGGATCAGGAGTTTATTAATGTCCAATAAAGCACCTAGAGGTGTCCGTATGGTGATTACTCTTGTCGGAAGGCGCAACGCAGGGAAGTCATCACTTCTTAATGCTCTTACAGGACAGGAAGTTTCAATAGTTGCAGATCATCCCGGAACGACAACAGATCCGGTTTCTAAGCATTATGAACTTCTCCCGCTTGGTCCAGTCACATTTTATGATACTGCCGGATTGGATGATACCGGACAGCTGGGAGAAAAGCGTATAGAATCTGCCCGCAGGATTCTTTATCGTACCGATATGGCTTTGCTGATTGTTGATGAAAACGGAATAGGTGGTCCAGAGCATGAAATTCTTCATACTCTTCAGGAAATGCATATTCAGGTGATTATTGTATTTAACAAAGCTGATATGTTTAGTCCTTCCCAAAGTGATATTTCATTCTGTGAATCTAGGTTGTTGCCTTACCTGATTGTATCGGCTTTTTCCGGTTCAGGTGTAAAATGTCTTAAAGATAAGTTGGTTGCATCTGCTCCGCGAGAATTTAAAGAAGAGCCTGTGTTAATAGGTGATCTTATTACTGAGGGGGACACCGTTTTATGCGTTGTTCCTGTTGATCTGGCTGCTCCCAAGGGCAGACTTATCCTCCCACAAGTACAGGTACTGCGTGATGTTCTGGACAGCGACGCCATGGGACTTACAGTTAAAGAAAGAGAACTGGGCGAAGCCCTCGAAATTCTTAAAACAGATCCGAAACTTGTAATTACGGATTCACAGGTCGTGCTGAAAGTTGCAGCTGAAGTTCCAGAGCACATACCTCTGACAACTTTCTCCACATTATTTGCACGTTTTAAAGGTGATCTTCGGGGGCTGGTTCAGGGAGCTGAAGCAATAGACAATTTGAAAGACGGGGATAAAATTTTGATGTGCGAGGCATGTTCACATCATGATGTTGCAGATGATATAGGCCGGGTGAAAATTCCGCGCTGGGTTACCCAGTACACAGGAAAGAGTCTTGAATACAACATGTATTCAGGACATGATTTTCCGGACAATCTTGAAGACTATGCGCTGGCGATACATTGCGGCGGATGCATGATGAATAGGACTGAGATGCTGCGTCGTATGCGTGAATGCTCAATGCGCGGAGTGCCGATTACAAATTATGGTATTGCCATATCCAAAGTTCAGGGGGTTCTGGACAGGATTATTAAGGTTTTTAAATTATTTTAAAAATGAACTCCTTCCTGAACTGAATCACAGTCAGCGGGGCGATTAGCCCCGTATGTCTATATTTCTACCTTATCAATCTTGCAGACATTACATGGAACAGTGAAGCTGACAGCTGTTCCTACACCTTCTTGACTCTCTATCCAGATATGTCCGCCCATCAGTTCTACGAGATGTTTTGAGATGGAAAGGCCCAATCCCGCACCGCTATATATTTTTGTCATGAAATCTTCTCCGATGGAGAATGACTCAAAAATGTACGCTTGTTTCTCCTCGGGAATGCCTGTACCGCTATCCCTGACAGTTATACAAATAACCACTGGAGATGACTCGCATGGACCAGTTTTATTTTCTGTCCATGATTTGATTGATACTTCTATTTCCCCGCTATTGGTGAAACGAAATGCGTTATTCAACAGGTTCATAAGGATTTGGCGGATACGCCCAATATCTCCATAAAGAGTTGAGGGGATATCTGTTTCCAATGAGCTGGTAAAATTTATTTCTTTTTGCTTTGCAATATCCTGATAGAGGCAAAGAACCTGATCTATACTCTCCTTTGCTTTGAAATCGGAGGGACATAGATGGACTTGCCCAGCTTCAATACTGGATAATTCCAATAGGTCATTAACAATATTAAGCATTCTGGAAGATGATTTCAATGTGTCCTGGAGAAAATCTTCCTGTTCTTCAGTGTAGGGGCTTGCCAGAAGGAGTTGAACCATTCCAATAATGCCATTGAGGGGCGTACGCAGCTCGTGGCTCATATTGGCAAGAAAACAGCTTTTTGCCTGATTTGCTAACTCAGCATCTTCTTTGGCTTTTTCAAGTTCACGAGTTCGTTCGGTGACCATATTTTGCAGCATTCGGCTTTGGTTATACAACGAAAGGTGTGTTTTTACTCTAGCCAAAACTATGGCTGGATTTACTGGCTTGATAATATAATCGACCGCTCCGATCATTAACCCTTTTTCTTCATTTTCAATCTCACTCATGGACGTCACGAATATTATTGGAATCTGACAAGTACTTCTGTCGGCCTTCATCATAGTACACACCTGATATCCATCAATTCCAGGCATCATGATATCAAGCAATACAAGATCCGGCTGTTCATTGGATAAGGCAATTTGCAGGGCTTCACCTCCATTAATTGCCACACTCACATTATAGTCAGGGATTAAAATTTCACTTAAAATATCCAAATTAGCAGGAGTGTCGTCAACAATTAAAATTCGTGCTTTATCCATTACTGCTTTCCTCCTGCTCACATTCAGCGATAAATCGGTCAACGATTTTGCTTCCTAACGTAAAGTCAAATTTATCTAGTATACCTCCTAATTCATTTGTGAATTTAGGTGCAGCATGTTTTAGCTCAGACTCCATTGAACGATAAATATGCCTGGCCTCTACATCATGTTTTTTCAGAAGATCTGACATCACTTTTAACTGAGGCAATAGCTTGTGAGTTTTTTGGGACAGAAAGATGTCAGTTTCACAATTATCTTCAGCGCTGCAACTGTCTATTTTGTTCGGTGGAAAAGTTTTGAGAATACTCTCAATAACACGCGTTCTTTCAGGCTCAAGATTTTGCAGTAGGGAGAGAGCTGTTTCAGGATTATTTTTCAAAGCTGTTTCAACTTCATGAAAAGATTGTTGCAAAATATGGGCGCCGATGTTTCCCGAAACTCCTTTCATGGTATGCGCTAGAGGGAGAGCTTCTTCATATTTTTTTATCGATATACTAGAGAAAAGTTTTGAGTATAAGTTGCTGCAGTCGTGAGCATAATTTACGAGGAGTTTTCTATAAAGCATCATGTTTCCTCTAACTCTGGCTAGAGCTTCTTCTACATTGATACCAGATAAATTTTTAAAGATGGCCGGGGGTTCTCCGTTTCTGCATACAGGAGGCAATTGTATTGATTCATGGTTCTTTTTTTCAGGCAGCCATTTGGAAATTGTTTCCATGAGTACATCAGGATCAATAGGTTTTGTGACATGATCGTTCATACCTGCCAGCAGGCTTTTCTCCCTGTCACCGACAAGGGCGTGTGCAGTCATAGCTATTATGGGGATGGACTGCAGTCTTTCATCCTCCCGGATAATCTTTACAGCCTGAAAACCATCCATTATAGGTAGCTGAATATCCATGAGTATCATATCATAAGTGTTGGTCTTGGCCATGTTAATAGCCTTCTGACCATTTTCAGCTATTGAGACGGTAACATCGGCTCCTTCTAGGATTTCGCGGGCGACTTGCTGGTTAATTTCGTTATCCTCAGCTATCAGAATATGGATCCCTGCAACGTTTGCAGGAACTCCATATCGATCTTTTTCGGGAATGCGACTTCCTACACGATAATCCTCATGGGCAAAGACATCCATAATTGTATCGAATAAAATAGAGCGATTAAACGGCTTAAGCATGAATCCATCCAGATCAATCTGTTCTGCTCTGTGACGTATTTCTTCATGACCATATGCGGTAAGCATGATGACTTTAGGGATGTTTTCAAGAAAACTGCTCCCTTTTATTTTTCGTACCAGTTCAATGCCGTCAATGTCCGGCATTCTCCAATCAGTGACGACCAGTTTGAAAGGATCTGACTTATCATGTTTATATAATAATTCTAAAGCTTGTACTCCACTTTCTGCTGTTTCAACATCGAATGTAAATGATTGTAGAACCTTATTCATTATTGTCCGTAGCATTTTGCTGTCATCAGCAACCAGCACACGCATACCTCTGATATCGTCAGGGTAGATGTAGTGTTCTTGAGAATATTTAGCCTGCAGTTTAAAAGGAATAGTGAAAATAAATTCACTGCCTTTTTCTATTTCACTTTTAAGTTCCATAGTGCCGCCCATTAACTCTACCAGACGTTTGCTGATTGTCAGCCCGAGTCCGGTTCCACCAAATTTTCTAGAGATAGATCCATCAGCCTGAGCGAAGGGTTGAAAAAGCATGGCTGATTGTTTTTGGGTAATGCCAATACCGGAATCCTTAACAGAAAATTTGATTTTAGCTATTCCGTCGGCTTCTTCAACAAGACTGGCCGAAATAATAATTTCACCTGATTCGGTGAATTTGATTGCATTTCCTGTCAGGTTTAATAGTACCTGTCCAAGGCGGAGCCTGTCACCTACAAGCAAATTGGGGACAGTACTTTCTACCATTAGTAAAAGTTCAAGCCCCTTTTGCTCAGCCTGAAGGCTAAGCATAGTGATTATATCATTAAAAACATCATCCAAAAGAAAATCTACCAGTTCCAGTTCCAGTTTATTTGCTTCTATTTTGGAAAAGTCTAAAATATCATTTATGATGCCAAGCAATGATTTAGCAGAAGTATCAATATTCGTTAGATAATTACTCTGTTTGGCGGATAAATTTGTTTTAAGAGCCAGGTGAGTTAACCCTATGATAGCGTTCATCGGGGTTCGTATTTCATGGCTCATTCTTGCCAGAAAATCGCTTTTGGCCCGGTTGGCCTCTTCTGCCGCCTGTTTAGCTCTTTCTAGCTTATGCTGTCCGGAAACTTGGGCAGCTATATATCTGGCCCTTGTTAATGCTCCAAAAAAGATTATCAGAATTATTCCGAAAAATATTATAAGATAACGGGTGAATGATCTTGAAAGCATTGTATTGATATATGCATTGGGGGTCAGGCAAACTATTCGCCACGTCCGAACATTCCCGGTGATTTCTTTTTGGGCAGCCTCATGGGAAACTGTGATCGTAGAGTAGGTATAAATTCCCTGTGGAGTAATGAATTGCCCCTCCATTGATGATTTTATATGTTCCCATGCCGAAGGATTGACGGTTCCAAATTTGAGATCTTGCCGATCTTTGTACATAAAGGCCCATTCTTGTGAATGGTCTGGGGACAAAAGCCAATAACCTTCATTGTTAAGAAGCATCGAAATCATTAAATTATTGATCGATTCACCATTTCTTATATCATTAATGATTTGTTGCCCAAGGTAATTGAGAACAACTATACCAACCCGTTGTTTTGAACTGCCATAAATTGGCATGGATATTCTGATCATAGGTTTAGCCGGCTGTTCAATTTTTCCATTTTCAACGTTAAGATCAAATGGAGAGACGAATATTTCACCTTGTTTTAACTTCAGAGATTCCTTGAAGTAATAGCGGCTGTTTTTATTTTGAAGTTTTTCTGGACTTACGGCAGCAGGGGATCCGTTATTGTTATTTATTCTTATGAGTTCCATGCCATTGTTATCTAGAATTCTGACCTGATCATAAACTTTGCGGATGTTGCACAAAGATATGAATTCTGTTTCAAGTTCAGAACGTATTGTTGATGATTTGTTTTGCAGGAACCTGCGAACATCAACATGACTGCTTACAAGTTGGATGTCGTTGAACAGACTTTTTAAATCCAGACTAACTTTTTGTGACAATAATTTATTATGCATCCTTACATTCATTTTAATGGCTTGTTCTACTGAAGTAGCCTCTTGCTGATACATAAAATAGCATCCTGCGCTAGCTAAAATAGAAAGGGTGATAGCCGTTAACAGAAAGCTGCGAATGGCCACAAGTGGCCAGCTATGAAAATTATTCATTCTTAACCCCTAAAATAAATTAAACCAGGTTATTCTTCTTATCATAAAATAATAATGTGGTATACTGCAGTCATGTAAAAATCACATAGTATGTTAAATATATTAATATTATTGTCTTTTATGGAGCGTTGTCCGAACTTTTGAAATATTAATATATGTAATGCTTTCTGCTGTTAGATGGATATGCAGTTTTGTGCTGGGACAGTAAAATAATATATAAATATATTATGAGATTCATATTTTGTGGATGTAAATTGAATGTTCAGAATTATTTATCAATCGGGGAAGTATGGAAATCAAAATAGAAGAGAAATCCATCCAGACTGTTTTGGTAGTTGACGACATATCCACGAATATTGAGATTCTCGTTGAGATCCTCAAGGATGAGTATAAGGTAAAGGTGGCTCTTAATGGGGAAGAGGCATTGAGTCTTGTGGATTCATCTTCACCTCCTGACATCGTTTTGATGGATGTTATGATGCCCGGCATGGATGGATTTGAAGTTTGCCGAAGGATGAAGGCAAATATAAACAGCCGCACTATTCCGATTATTTTTGTTACCACAAGAGATGCTCAAGATGACGAGGCTTACAGTTTTGAACTTGGCGCAGTTGATTACATAACTAAACCTGTTAATCCCGATATTGTTAAGGCTCGTGTAAGGACTCATCTGGCCTTACATAATCAGGCTATTGCATTGGAACAGCAGGTGGCTGAGCGAACAAGAGATTTATATTCAACTAGATTGGAAATCGTCAGGCGTCTCGGAATTGCAGCAGAATTCCGTGACAATGAAACAGGTCTCCATATTATTCGTATGAGCAAATACAGCCGGACCATTGCTGAGGGATACGGGCTTGGCAGCAGCGAAGCTGATATACTGCTAAATGCAGCACCTATGCATGATGTAGGCAAGATTGGTATCCCTGATAGTCTTCTCAGTAAACAGGGCAAACTTACCAATAGAGAAATGGATATTATGAAAACTCATACTGTAATAGGTGGAACTATTATAGGCAATCATGACAACGCTCTTATGAGCACAGCTAAAAGTGTTGCTTTGACTCATCATGAAAAATGGGATGGTACGGGGTATCCTAATCGGCTTTATCGTAGAAATATTCCACTTGAAGGACGCATTGTTGCAATTGCGGATGTCTTTGATGCCCTTACGTCCAGGAGACCATATAAGGATGCTTGGTCCGATGAAAAGGCTTTTGATCTACTCTTGAAAGAGCGTGGAAAACATTTCGATCCTGAGCTGGTTGAAGTATTTTTTAAGAATATTGAGGAAATCATAAGGATTAAGGAGCAGTATCGTGAGTAGAATCTGGGCTCAACTATGAAGTAAATTCAGTATTCATTTCTGATCTGTAGTTAACTCTTTATAAAATAATAAAACAAAGTCCTCACCAAATGGTAAGGACTTTGTAAGTATTCATAATTATTTTACAGCCACGTGACTATTAAAGACTGATCACATGGTAGTGCACGTAAAACTGACATTTGTGTTTCTGAAATAAAACTATCTTACCTATCGCCTAAGTATGGGTTGAAATATCCAAACCCGATCCACGGACATTCAGTTTTGATGCGTTTACGGAAATTGATGAAGCCCATGCCCGGACCGAAGTCATAGGGTTCCATAAGCTCCATGTACAAATCCGGATCGATGTTCAAGTTGCGCAACTGTATAAAGTCCAGTTTACATTCTTTAGCAACATCAGTGAGTGCGCTTATTTCAAACTCTGTATCACTTATGCCGGGAAAATAGAGGTAATTTAAAGAGACGTGAAGCCCAAGTTCTTTAGCCTTGTAAATCGTTGCTACAACGTTTTCAAATTTATATCCTTTGGGACGGTAATAGGCGTTGTAGACCGGCTCACGCAAACTGTTTAAACTGACTCTGATTGAATTAAGTCCGGCAGCAGCAAGTGGTTCCATTGCTTCAGTTATTGAGCCATTTGTATTGATATTTACTGTGCCTTTACCACCAGCGTCACGATATTTTTGAATCGTTTCGGTAAGCAGTACATGCTCAGTGAGTGGTTCGCCTTCGCAACCCTGTCCGAAAGAGAAAATCGGCCTGCGTTCACGGTGAGCATGGTAATGCATGATTTCAGTAATTTCTTCAGCTGTAGGAGTAAATTTAATACGCTCCTGAGTGGATGGAAAACCTGAATCCTCCGGCTGTTCAGAAATACACCCTATGCAGCGAGCATTACATGTCCTTGCAGTAGGAAGCGGAGCTTCAAAACGTCCAAGAGCAAGATTTTTTGCAGCAGGACATCCATAGGTCAAAGCACAACCTGCCAAATGGCGTACCAGTCTGTTTTCGGGAAATTCTTTCATGAGACGCTGAGCGCCTGCATCAATTTTTGTACGCGGTATTTTTGTAAATACCTGGCGTTTATCTTCATCTACGACTTTAGCCGTTATCCAGAATTTACCATTGGCATAGCCGACAGCTCCATATGCGAACATAGGTAATACCGGAGCATCCTCTGAGTTTGAGTAAGCAGCAAGTCCTGTCAATGTATGTCCGGGGCAGGCAAAAGCGGCAACAGCAGTTCCTTCAACTTCTTCAACTTCGCCAGTCTCAGGATTTAGTCCAATTGGATATCTACCTGGAAGCAGGAAAAATTCACTATCTGGAGGAAGTGGAATATACTCTTCAGGCTTTGGCTGTGCCAGTTCATCACCTCTGCGACACATCATCAGAAGTTCAGGGTGATCGAAAAGCTGACCGTCCTTGTCAGCAAAAACAAGCAGTGGACGGGGTTTCTTTTTAGAAGCCATTAGATGGTCCTGTTTTTTGTTATGGTTTGGGAATTGTGGTGATAAGGGTGGTTCCCTTTTCACTGGATGTTCTAAATGAAATATCACCGCCGGAGGCTCTGGCAATCAGTCGCGCGCTATATGTTCCAAGCCCGGTTCCGTTTCTCTTACCAAAGGTGGTATAGCGGTCAAAAAAATTGTTGCGGATACTTTCAGGAATTTCTCCGAGATTGTGGATCTCTGTTATGATTGAAGTGCTGTCTTCTTTCATACTAATAGTGATAATGGTGTTTTCAGGTGCTGCTTCAGCAGCATTCTTCAGTAAGTTTGAAAACATAGTGATAATGAGAGAAGCTTCTCCGTAGCAGACGATTGAGCATTCATCCTGGAGAGGTTCTCCCTCGAGCAGGGTCACAATCTCAATGTTTTTTTCCTCAACCAGCTGACTTAAATCTCCAATTCCGGCATTTATTGCGCTGTAAAGATTGAAAGGATGTGCGTCAGCAACAAGTGATCCTGTTTCAAGTCTGATGAGGGTCAATGATGTATCAATCTGACGAATCATTCTTTCACCGGTTTTGCGTAAAATTTGTGCAAGTGGCTGGTATTCTTCATCCAGCTGTGCTTCTGTTTCAAGTATGCGGGACATGCCGACAATAGTTGCAGTGGGAGAGCGCAGGTCGTGCCTAGTGATGCGCTCCATTTCCTCTCTGAGTTGCATTTGCTGTCGTTGTTTGGTTACATCTACCGCCAGCAGCATGAATACAGATGGTGCGACCTGATCGATGGTGAGATCCCAGAATCGATCATATGCATTTATTGAATTGAGAGAATGGATTCGGTAAGCTTCAATATCTGAGAAAATATTACTGCGCACATCTTCTGAAAGTTTAGATATGAATGGAAGCTCACTTTCATAGTCAAAAGTCGGTAATTGTTCATGTGCGGCTTTGTTGGCAAGTATCGGAACATTAGTTTTATCGCAAATCAGTAGAGCTGGAAAAGGAAGACTTTGCAGAATAAGCTCATAAAGTTTGGAATCATCCTCATTTTTTTTTCTTAATACAATCTGTTCCTGTAGACTATTTATTACAGAAATGATTTCCTCTTTTGAAGATGAAGCTGGAATAAATGAGACATTGTGAAATTGAAGAAGGCTCTCAAATGTTTCGGGTTTGCTTGTATCAATAACAAAAAGTGCATTCGCATTCGGGTTGACTTCACGTATTTTATTGAATGTATCATGAATATCGTCTTGCCCTGCAAAAATAATCATGTCCGGATGCTGGCTGGCGTACGTAAAGAGAGTTTCTTTAGCTCCTCTAGTCACAGATACGATATAGCCTTGTTTATGCAGCTCTGGCATAATCGTATGAAGAGTCTGATTTTTGCTCGTAATAAGAATATTCATTTTTTGGTAAGTCTCTTTATGGCTGCATTTATGTACATTTATTCACGAGAATTATTGTCGTTTGGTTGGCATAGGGTATTAATGCCTTTCTAATCTCTGTTTTCCTTTTATATTAACTTCCGGAAATTTGAAAGAAGCTGTTTGCCCACTGACTGGACTCATAGTAACTTCTTGATACTGCTACAGCGTCTAGTTTCAGTTCCTCGATAACAAACTCAAGGTTATCCCAATCGCCTGCTTCAAAAAAAGATACAAGTTCCAGATAACGATTGTAAATATTATCTTCGCCGCAAAGAGCTGCGCTTATTTCCCTCTCCAGGGGAAGGAATTTAGTGATTTTACTCATGGGCATATCAAACATAGCACCAAGAAGAGAGAAAAGGCCCAGCAAAAACATGGATTCGGGTTGCAGTCCATTTTTTGCCTCTTTAGTGACCAGTTGTAAGAAATTAGCACGTTGAGTAGCTAAAAGCGGAAGTTCAGGACTTTTTTCTTTGGATGTCAGATCTGTGAGTAGGATTACGCGTAGCCAATTCTTAAGCATTTTCCATCCGGCAAGAGTTATTGCCTGCTTAATAGAATGGATCTTTTGGGAAAAGCCAAAAGTAGGGGAATTGAGTAAGGTTAACAATCTATAGCTTATGGAAACATCGTTTTGCAATGCCTCGGCTACAATATCGAAATCAGGAGTAGGGGATTCAATGAGTTTTAGGAGTTTTAGCTTAACAGCTTCTCCTGCACGTAGCTTCCGTCCATTTATATTTTCCGGGCGTTTGAAATAAAAACCTTGAAAAAAATCAAATCCCAGTTTTTGAGCCATTTTGAACTGACTCATATTTTCAACACGCTTGGCTATCAGCTTAGTACCGTATTGTTTGGAGTGCTCGCAAATTTTACAAAGAGTTTTTTCATCTTTTGATAATACATCAATAATAACCGCATTTGCGTATGCAATCAGAAATTC
Source organism: Maridesulfovibrio zosterae DSM 11974 (assembly GCF_000425265.1). Lineage (NCBI taxonomy): Bacteria > Pseudomonadati > Thermodesulfobacteriota > Desulfovibrionia > Desulfovibrionales > Desulfovibrionaceae > Maridesulfovibrio > Maridesulfovibrio zosterae. The sequence goes on along the minus strand of NZ_AUDC01000011.1, from coordinate 333,740 downwards.
TCCCTGAGGTCTGCCTTCAAAGTCATCGATAGCAATGTAATAATTGTCACGTGATAACTCTTTCAGAGCATTGATCAGGTTTGGCGTAGGTGGAGTTGTTTCAGGTATCTGGACAACTGTTTTTCCTGCCGGCAATGAATATGGAACTTTGTCCATAATTGATTTGTGAGAAAAATTAACAACGAGCTTTACATTGTCGGGCATTTTTTCGCCCGGGGCAGCACATATATCAGCAGCTACATTTAAAGTTGCATTGTAGTCATCTGAAATAATAGCACTTGTTGCGTCGCTGCTATTACGAAATAGCAGCTCATAGCCCCAGAGTTTTTGATCCTGAGTCAGAATTGGTTGACGCGCAAAGAAAATTTTGTCGTATAGTTGGTCTTGTGTTTTTGCCATTTGCTATATGCTTTAATATATTGTCTTTATTTTTTTTATTAATCTTATTTCTGAGACATGTCAGAATTAGCTCTTGTGGCATATCTAACATAGATATTTTTGAAACAGGTGATGTTTTTGAATATAATTCAATTATAAAAGCACCAAAGTTTCTATTGCGTTAAAATAATTTTGTTAAAAAAGTAAAGATCTCATTTGTGACACAAGTAATAATTTAAAAAATTAAATTTCTATGCCGCGCATGTGCAAAGTGCTGTTGGGTATAACTTGAATAATTAAGTTCATGTATATAGTTTAAACCTGAAAAGGCGGAATCGCAAATGCGATTCCGCCTGAATAAGCATGCAAATAAATCTGCAGTACGGCTTAACGCTTTGAGTACTGGAATTTTGCGCGTGCGCCGGGCTGACCGTATTTTTTACGCTCTTTCTTACGAGCGTCACGAGTCAGGAGTCCTGCACGTTTAAGTATGGGGCGCAGTTCAGGGTCAATTGCGATAAGAGCACGGGAAATACCGTGTCTTACAGCCTGTGCCTGTCCTGCAACACCACCACCATCAGCATTGACAGTAATGTCAAATTTACCGAGGTTTTTAGTGAGTTTGAGGGGCTGCTGTACAATCATCTGCAAGGTTTTACGAGGAAAGTAATCTTCGTAAGGTTTGCCGTTGACTGTTATTTCGCCGCTTCCCTGATACATACGGGTGCGTGCAACAGCATTTTTTCTTCTGCCGGTAGCGTAGTTGAAATCTTTGCTCATATTATTGCTCCACCCTTAATTAAAATTCGAGGGTCTTGGGCTGCTGTGCAGTGTGAGGATGATCAGTTCCTGAGTATACTTTCAGTTTTTTAATCATTTTTCTACCGAGGCTGCTTTTAGGAAGCATGCCGCGTACTGCGGTTTCGATAACTACTTCAGGCTTTCTTTCCAGCATAACCTTGAGGGTTCTGGATTTGATACCACCGGGGTGGTTAGTGTGCTTGTAGTAGGTCTTCTGATCCAGCTTGTTACCTGTAACTTTGATCTTGTCAGCATTAAGAACTACGACGAAATCGCCGGTGTCCATGTGAGGTGTGAACATTGCTTTGTCCTTTCCTCTCAGCTTGTTGGCGATCTGAGTTGCCAGGCGTCCAAGTACCATATTTTCTGCATCAACTACATACCACTCGTGGTTGATGTCTTCTTCCTTAGGAATATATGTTTTCATTAGAAATGCTCCTTACGTGAAATCTGGGAAGGGGATCTATAAATACATTGACCGTTAACTGTCAAGTGTAAATTTTCATTTCCTCCAGATTAGGACTCTGCAACTATCTTCTTTAGAGTTGCAAATGCTTTTTCAATTCCATTGGGGTTGGTGCCTCCGGCCTGAGCCATGTCAGGTCTTCCACCACCACCACCGCCTACCTCTGCTGCAACGGGTTTGATTAATGCGCCGGCCTTGAATCTATCGTGCAAGTCCTTGGTTACGGCGATTATCAGGGAAACTTTTTCGTCATCAACTTTGGCAGCCAGACAGATAATACCAGAATCCAGCTTGGATTTAAGTGCATCGGTCTGATCGCGCATAGCTTTGACATTTGTAACTTCGAGTTTGGCTGCAATCACTTTGATTCCGCCAATCTCTTCTACGGAACTCATAAGATCCGCTCCTGCCCCGGAAGCCAGTTTAGACTGAAGCTGGTCATTGGCCCGGGTCAGATCTTTAACCTGTGACATTAGAGCTGCTATTTTATTAGACAGCTGTCCAGGTACTGCTTTGAGCATAGCTGAGCTTTTAGCAAGCTCTTCGCGCTGCTCTTGCAGGAATACAAGTGAATTCCATCCGGTTGCAGCCTCGATACGGCGGATACCCGCAGCAACGCCTGATTCGGAAAGAATTACAAAGGTTCCGGCCTCACCTGTGGAACTAAGGTGTGTACCACCGCAAAGTTCCATGGACTCACCAGAAATATCAACGACTCTGACAACATTGCCGTACTTTTCGCCGAAGAGTGCAGTCGCTCCTTTCTGGGCAGCTTCTTTATTACTCATCTCTTGAACTTCCACTTTAGTGTCAGTAAGAATAGCACGGTTTACTTCATTTTCAACCTGACGAATCTCTTCAGGTGTCATGGCTGCAATGTGGGTGAAGTCAAAGCGCAATCTGTCCGGACCAACCAGTGATCCTGACTGCTTTACATGGTCGCCGAGAATCTTTTTGAGGGCAGCATGAAGCAGATGCGTAACTGTGTGGTTACGCTCCGTTGCCGCTCTTGTTTCTTCGTTGACCTCCAGCTTGGCTTCCTGCTCAAGGAGCAGTTCACCTTCGCTTACGAAAATTTTGCAGGCAGTAAGTTCAGGGGATGCTTTTACAGTTTCAAGAACTTCGGCATTACCGGTCATGGTGCCGACAGCGCCGTTATCGCCCATCTGACCGCCGGATTCTCCGTAAAATGGTGTTGCTGCCGTTATCATCCAGCCGCCTTGCCCCTGAGAAATACGCTCGAGGTGTTCACCTTCTTCTGAAAGAAGATTTACAATTCTGGATTCAGTCACCATATCTGTGTAACCGGTGAAGCTGTTCTTCAGCCCTGCCTCAAGAACCTGGCGGAATATGGCTGCGCTGTTTTTCTCACCGGAACCTTTCCATGCAGCTTTAGCTCGATCTTTTTGTTCTTTCATGGCTGCATTAAAACCTGGTTCATCTACGGTAAAGCCATGCTTCTCGGTGACATCGTTGATGATATCAAGAGGGAAACCGAAAGTGTCATAAAGTTTGAAAGCTGTTTCACCTGAAATTATATTCTTGCCATCTTTTTTCAGCTCTTCCATTTCATCTTCAAGGATGATGAGCCCTTTATCAAGAGTCTGGCTGAAGCGCTCTTCTTCTTCACGGACCATGCGGGCCATAAAGTCTTTATTGCTATTTAGTTCGGGGAACTGTCCGCCCATATCCTTGACTACCATCTGTACTGTTTCAAATAGAAATGGGTCAGTCAGGCCGAGCAGGCGTCCAAAGCGGAATGCTCTTCTGATCAGACGACGCAGAACGTAACCTCGACCTTCATTGGAAGGAAGAATCTGGTCTGTTATCAGGAACGCAATAGCTCTGGAGTGGTCGGCAATAACCTGCAAGGCAGTGTCAATTTCAGGATCGGCTTTGTATTTTACTCCGGCCTTTTTAGCTACAGTCTGAATCATTGGCTGAAAAAGGTCTGTTTCAAAGTTGGATTGAACACCCTGACAAACAGCTGTGATACGCTCAAGTCCCATTCCTGTATCAATAGATGGACGTGGCAGCGGAACTTGGTTGCCTTCTTCGTCCTGATCATACTGCATAAAAACTAGATTCCAGATTTCAAGATAGCGGTCACAGTCACATTTACCGATACCGCAGTTCGGTCCACAGCTCATGTCTTCACCCTGATCAATATGAACTTCAGAGCATGGACCACAGGGACCAGTATCACCCATTGACCAGAAGTTGTCTTTTTTGCCCAGCTTATAAATACGCTCAGCAGGAAAATTAACAACCTTCTGCCAGAGTTCTCCAGCCTCGTCATCGTCTTTGTAAATAGTTACATAAAGTTTTTCTTTAGGGAGATTCAGTTCTTCTGTAAGAAATTTCCAGCAGAATTTGATGGCGTCTTCTTTAAAGTAGTCGCCAAAAGAGAAGTTGCCGAGCATTTCAAAAAAAGTATGGTGGCGTGCTGTACGGCCTACATTTTCAAGGTCGTTATGCTTACCTCCAACGCGCAGACATTTTTGAGAAGTTGTAGCTCTTACATATTCTCTTTTTTCCTGACCCAGAAAGGTCTTTTTGAATTGGACCATACCTGCATTTGTGAACAGCAGGGTCGGGTCGTCTTTAGGAATAAGGGAGGAGCTTTCTACAACTGTGTGTCCGTTTTCTTCGAAAAACTTAAGGAATCTTTCTCTGATTTCACTGGCCTTCATGGGCTGTCTCCGTAAAATATATATTACCGCAAGGGTCGTTCCTTGTCGGTTTTTAAAATTTGAACCCCGAAAATCCGAGGTTCACTAATATTTATTATGGGCCAACAGGCTTTACTCTGCGCTTGCCTCTTCGTCAACCTTCTCTTCTGTCTCTTCCCCTTCTTTCATACCAAGGTGGACGAGCAGCTTATCTTCAATCTGCTGGCGCAGTTCGGGTGTTTCAATGAGGAACTGGCGTACGTTCTCTTTACCCTGCCCCAGACGCTCTGAGCCGAAAGCATACCATGCTCCGGATTTATCCACCACATTATGATCAACACCAAGGTCTAAAAGTTCCCCTTCGCGAGACATGCCTGTTCCATACAGTATATCAACAAGCGCTTCACGGAAAGGCGGAGCAACTTTATTTTTAATAACTTTGATTCTTGTGCGGGAACCGTAAACTTCGTCTTTATCCTTAAGAGTCTGGATTTTACGGATATCAAGACGGACAGACGAATAAAATTTGAGGGCATTACCACCTGAAGTTGTTTCAGGACTGCCATAACCTGTCATGCCGATCTTCATGCGGATCTGGTTGATGAAAAGTACAACTGCATTTGATTTATGAATCGTTCCGGTGAGCTTTCTCAGGGCATGAGACATAAGTCTAGCCTGTCCGCCAACCTGAGTTTCACCCATGTTGCCTTCGAGTTCAGCTTGCGGAATAAGTGCCGCAACAGAGTCAATAATTACGATATCAACTGCGCCTGAGCGAACAAGCAGGTCTGTAATTTCAAGAGCCTGTTCACCATAGTCCGGCTGTGAAATCAGCAGTTCGTCAGTATTAACCCCGAGACGTTTAGCATATTTTACATCAAGTGCGTGCTCTGCATCAACGAATGCGGCAGTTCCGCCTGCTTTCTGGCATTCAGCAATAACATGCAGTGCAAGAGTTGTTTTACCTGATGATTCAGGGCCGTATACTTCAGTGATTCTTCCTTTAGGTATACCGCCGATTCCCAGAGCCAAATCAAGGCTGATAGATCCCGTGGGAATGACCGGCATCTTTTGTGTCGCATCTGAATCAAGGCGCATGATGGAGCCTTTACCGAATTTACGTTCGATTGTGGTAAGGGCTGTACTTAAAGCGGCCTTGCGGAGTTCATCGGGGTTTACTGATTTTTTGCTCATTTTTTCTCCATTTGAGTTGGACGTTTCAACGTATTTTCTTGATTACTGTCACATGCACAAGAGCTTTGCAGCGAGTTACGGTGAGCGTCCTATGCCTGCGTGCTGTCTGTAAAAAGTAATTTTTGACGCACCAAGCAACTGCTTCCAATATCAAACGTCCTTAAATAACGCAATGAGTAAGGAGGGCAGATTTTGTTGCGGTTTTTAAAAAATGAAGGTACAGCCGCCCCATGAACAATAAATATGACGCATTGGCCCTTTTTTCAGGCGGGCTGGACAGTATATTGGCATGCAAGGTTATTCAGGATCAGGGACTCAAAGTTTTGGGGATCCATTTTGTAACACCGTTTTTCGGTAATCCTGAAAAGATAGAACACTGGCAGGAAATCTACGGTGTTGAAATCATGGCTGTTGATATCAGTGAAAAATATATAAAAATGATGATGGATATTCCTGAGTACGGAATGGGCAAGCTGATCAATCCATGTGTGGATTGTAAAATTATGATGATCAGCCATGTAAAATCCATGCTTGATGAATTCGGGGCTAAGTTTATTATTTCCGGTGAGGTTGTGGGACAGAGGCCTATGTCCCAGCGACCAACGGCACTTAATGCCATTAAGAACAGTTCTGATTCAAAGGATTTTCTTTTACGTCCTCTTTGTGCTCAGAGCCAGCCTGTTACACCGATGGAAGAGTCGGGGCTGGTTGATAGGTCAAAGCTACCCAACATATATGGAAGGGGCCGTAAAGAGCAGCTTGCAATGGCTAAAGATTATGGATTTACAGAGATCCCTACTCCTGGTGGAGGCTGTAAATTAACTGAAATTGAGAATGCCGCACGTTTTTTTCCGCTGCTCAAGAAACTTGATATTCCGGATGTAAATTCTTTTCAGCTCGGGACCACAGGACGTCAGTACTGGGCCGGAAATAAACTGCTGGCAATTGGCAGAAATCATAGTGATAATGATAAAATGGAAGATCTTTTTGATGATTCAGATTATATGTTTGAAGTTAGAGGTTTCCCCGGTCCGCTCAGTATAGGCCGCGCCTTTAGGGCAGAAGAGTGGAGTAAAGATGAAATACTTGATGCCGCTGCATTGACAGCATCTTTTTCTCCAAAGGCAGTTCAGTCCGGCGAAAAGGTACACGTGGCAATTATCGGTCCTGATGGAGAAATTGTAGTATCTGTTATGCCTTCACGGGATACCGATACCGGTTTTGCCGGTCCTGATCTTGATGGGCTTAAAGAGTGGAAAATGGCTAGAGATGAGCAAAAGCAAACTAAAAGAGTTTAATCTATTTTCATTTTTAGATCATAAGTCTGTGTGATAAAGTGCTGGTCAAGGTTCTATAAGTATTTCTGATCAAGACTGAAATGGTATTTTTCTTTTTCCGCTGCCGATGGGCATCTATCGCAAAAAGGCTAAGTCCATATTAAATTTAAAAATGTCCCGGAGAATATATGGTTTCTAATATAGCTTTTTTTCTGCTCAGTATTTTTCTACTTTGGTTCGGGGCGGACTGGATCGTTGAGTCTGCGTCGAAGATTGCGCGTAAATATAAAGTTTCCGATCTAGTGATTGGATTGACTATTGTTGCTGCCGGAACATCTGCACCGGAATTTCTGGTTACCGCAACCGCTGCATTTAAAGGGATGTCAGATATCTCTTTGTCTAATGTTGTCGGTTCTAATATTTTTAATCTTGGCTTCATCTTGGGGCTGATGGCACTTATTAAGCCGTTACCTACTAATCGTTCTCTTGCCATGCGTGATGCGCCCCTTTTACTGGCAACCACAGCTTTGATTCTGGGACTTGCATATTTTGATAAGCTGGATCGTTCTGCAGGTATCATGCTGCTCGTTATTTTGGGTGGTTACATTGGTTATCTAATGATTCACAGTAAAAGGGCTGCCAGAAATCTTTCCGGTGTTATTCCTGAGGTTGACGATAGTGCTACAGGAGAGGTCTCATCAAAAGACTGGCTCAAGTTGTTGGTCGGATTTATAGGCATTGCTCTTGGCGGTGAATTTATGGTTGATTCTGCCTCAGAAATTGCCCGTCACTTCGGTGTTTCCAATTGGGTCATAGGAGTGACCATTGTTGCTGCTGGAACTTCTTTGCCTGAACTGGTGACCTGTCTTGCTGCGTCAATGAAGGGCCGTAATGAAATGCTTCTCGGTAATCTGATAGGTAGCGATTTTTTCAATTTTGCGGGAGTTCTGGGGTTGACCTGTGTACTTCGACCTCTTGATGTTACTCCTGAAGCTTTGCCCGGATTAGCGGTGCTGGTAGGAATGGTGGGGCTTGTTCTGGTCTTTATTCGCACAGGTTGGAAAGTTAGTCGCCTGGAAGGAGCAATTCTAGTCGCTTTAAGTCTGGGACGTTGGGCACATGATTTTATGGGATGATTGAATTTATCTTATTGCAAAATAAGAAAGCCCTGTGAACGTACGTTCACAGGGCTTTCTTATTCGGCATATAATAGCTTATTTGGCTACCATAACACTTGTTGCCTTGATCATGGCATTTACTGTGTCACCTTCTTTAAGATCCATGTTTTCAACTGAGTGTTTGGTTATTACTGATGCTACTTCTACGCCTGGAGCAACCTCAATGATTACTTCTGCGTTTACTAGTCCAACAGTGATCTGTTTGATTTTACCTGGGATAAAGTTACGTGCGCTAAGTTTCATTTTTACATCCTTGCGGTTGAGATTAATATGTGAGAAGCTTTTATGTTATTCTTTTGATAAAAGTCAAATGCTTATTTGTTGTTTATATAGATGCATAGAAGGATGTAAAAGGCTCTAATGTAGTTCGTTTACATTTTGTCTTCTATTAGAAGCGATCTTTCTCGCAATTCATTCTTATTTGCTATATAGTGCATATTACTACTAAATCAGTCAGTTAAAGGAGTTGTCATGTCTCAAAGTTCAAGTGGAGCATTTAGTCATCCAAAACCGTTTTATCTACTATTCTCGGTGGAAATGTGGGAGCGGTTTGGTTATTACGGAATGCAGGCCCTTCTTGTCCTGTTCATGGTTAAAAAACTGGGGTTCAACGATAATCTGGCCGATTCTACTTTCAGTGCTTTTGCAGCCCTTGTTTACGCTTTTATATGTGTAGGTGGATACGTAGGGGATAAAATTCTCGGTAACCGGAGAACCATGTTTCTGGGAGCGCTTGTTCTTGCCGGAGGATATGGTTTGCTCGGCATGGACTGTGAAAGGTTTCTTTATCCTGCACTTGGGCTGATAATTGCCGGTAATGGGCTCTTCAAGGCGAATCCTTCCGCATTGGTGTCCAAATTATATGACAAAGGGGATTCGCGAGTAGACGCTGCTTTTACCATTTACTACATGGCAATTAATATTGGTTCTTTTGCAGCGATGTCTTTATGCCCTATTATTCAAAAACATTATGGGTGGAATGCCGGATTTTTTGTCTGTTTCATAGGTATGGTTATAGCAATTCTTAATTATATTATATTCAGGTCTGTACTTGAACCTATTGGCTCGAAAGCAGACTTTGAACCGCTTTCAATCAGTAAACTCATGCTGACCATTCTTGGAACAGCTCTTATTGCGACAGTTTCTGCACTGTTACTTAAGAATCTGATTATTGCTCATGGGTTGCTTTATTCTGCACTTGTAGTTGTTGCCGTTCTTTATGTGCGAGAAATACTAAAAGCAGAGGTGCATGAGCGGGCTAATCTTATTGTTTGTTTGATCCTTATGGTTGAGGCAATAGTTTTCTTTGCTCTATATCAGCAGATGCCAACATCTTTAAATCTTTTTGCCGCTCGTAATGTGCATCCGGTAATTTTAGGGATCCCGGTTGAACCTGCATCTTTTCAAGCTTTGAATCCGTTTTGGGTAATGGTTTTAAGTCCTGTGCTGGCGGTTGTTTATGCTAAACTGGATAAAGCAGGAAACGACTTTTCACTTCCTGGGAAATTTGCAATGGGCATGATTATGTGCTGCGCTGCTTTTATGACTCTCGCCTTTGTTGCTGAGTATAGAGCTGATGCAGGTGGGTACGTCTCAGGTAATTGGCTGGTGTTGAGTTATGCCTTTCAGAGTCTTGGTGAACTCTTGGTCAGTGGGCTGGGATTGGCAATGGTATCCAGACTGACTCCTGAAAGATCAATGGGGTTTATGATGGGGGCATGGTTCATGTTTCAATCAATTGCCATGGTGCTGGGCGGAGAAATCGCCACAATAGCAAGCGTGCCTGAACACGGTATTACTGCCTTAAAATCACTTGTAATATATGGTGATCTATTTATGAATATAGGGCTGGTTACCGGTGGGATAGGCATTGTCATGGCCGCATTTGTTCCTGTTCTCAAAAGGTATATCAGTGAATAATTGTTGCGTGTCTATTTTTTAATTGACCTAAATTACTTGCCAGCCATGCAGAAGATGTCTACCTTACTTGGTAAGTAGGTTAAACATATACGGGTGCATGGCATCCGTTTAATGAAAAGATTAAAAAAATGATTTGGAGGATACTATGAGTAGATTTGGTACAGCCGGCTCTGTAAGTGCGAGACCGGAAGTCCTTAACGCTTTTATGCGTGGAATTTACAGTTGGATGAGTGCCGGACTGCTTGCAACAGCAGCTGTAGCATGGGTTACTCTTTCAACTCCCGCTGTTTTGAACCTGGTTCTGGCTCAGAATCCTGAGACCGGTATGATTGCACCAACAATGCTGTTCTGGGTTGCAGCTATAGGTGAGATTGGTTTGGTCTTTTATCTCAGTATGCGTATCTCTAAACTTTCGGCCAGCGCTGCTACCGGATTGTTTATGGCATACAGTGCTCTGAACGGTCTGACTCTTTCAACTATTTTGATTGCATACACATCTGCATCAATTTTTCAGACTTTTCTGGTAACCGCAGGAATGTTCGGTGCCATGTCATTATATGGTTTGACTACTCGTCGTAATCTTACCGGAATGGGCGCGTTCATGATGATGGGTGTTTTCGGTCTTCTTATTGCGATGGTTGTAAATATGTTTATGCATAGTTCTGCTATGACTTTTGCGATCTCAATTCTTGGCGTATTTATTTTTGCCGGACTGACAGCTTATGACTCACAGAAGCTTAAAGATATGGGTGATTTTATCCCGGCGGATGATGCCACTGCTGTAAGGCGTGGAACCATCATGGGAGCACTTACCTTGTACCTTGATTTTATAAACATGTTCATATTCCTGCTGCGTCTTATGGGTAACCGCGAATAGTTCTAATCAACTCCAATATAGTTATGCTCTGCCGGATTTTTAAATTTGGCAGAGCATATTTTTTTTATTCCTGCCTGCATGGTTTTTTTCATCTTTCAATCCAATTAGTTGTGGGCTTTTTGTCCGTAAAATTATTATATAGTGTTGAGTTAAGACTTTTGCTTTATTTAATTTTGCAGGACCAATAGTAGCTTTTACGAAAATAATAAGTAGTAATAGGGCATGCTTAATTTTAATTGATTAAATTAAGTTTGGATTAACTTCCGTCACTGACACCTAAGGCTTGTGCGTATGCTGATTGAAATACAAAATATTTTAAGCCCGATACTGACCCCTCTTTCTAAAGGATACGGTGCGATTATGAAAATACGTGCCGATCGTTATTCTGAAGGTAGTTATGAGCTGTTTCAGCCTCAATGTCCCTGCATCTCTGTTGGGAATATCGGTTCCGGTGGAAGCGGTAAAACACCGTTAACAGGTTGGTTGCTCAGATGGGCAGAAGGTCATGGACTAAGGGTCGCAGTGCTTACCCGTGGCTATGGAGCAAAGCCGCCAGAGCATCCTTATCCTGTACTGAAAAACAGTCCTGTTGCTGAAGCAGGAGATGAGCCTTTAATGCTGGCGGCAGCTAATCCTGAGGCTATGGTAGTTGTTGATCCTGTACGTAAAAGATCAGGTCGCTGGGTTTCTGCTGAATTTAAACCTGATTTTATAATTTTGGATGACGGATTTCAGCACATGGCTGTGCAGCGTGACTTAGATTTTGTACTCATGACTCCAGATGATTTTACTAGCGGATGGAATAAAGTTATTCCTCGAGGAACTTGGCGTGAAAGCGTGCAGGCTTTGCATCGGGCGGATGTCTTTTTTGTTAAGAGTAGTCCTGATGATTTTAATTCCATGCGATATTTAGTAAGTGAAAAGCTGAGTGGATTTGGTAAACCAGTTTTTCAATTTAATTTGGAAGCCAAAGGACTGAAGCTTCTTGGTGGCAACGATAGAATAGAATTTGGAAATGATAGTTTCTTACTTTTTTCCGGTATTGGAAAGCCTGAATTGCTTTTAAAGGATGCGACAAAGTATCTGGGCAGGGCCCCTGCTGAATGTATGGTTTTTAAAGATCATCATGCATACAGCTGGAAGGATGTAGAGCTTATCAGACGAAAAGCAGTGACTGTGGCTGCCAAGAAAATAATATGTACTCCAAAAGACGCAATTAAATTGACTAATCTTGGGTGTGAAGATTTTTATGTGATTGATTTAGAAGTAGAATTTAAAGAATCGATATTTTTTGACGGAACAGAAGAGTTGAGTTTCAATGAATGGTGGACTGAGAAAAAGTTGCATAAGAAATAGAAATATCTGTTAATATCAGCCTTAATTAATAATATTAAAGAGATTGCATTTCATGCGTTAGAGGTGACGATGCGTATGGATTTAGCGTCATAATTTAATAATCGTTTTTATCTCTATCGACAGAGTAATTTGTAAATATAAAAGTGCGCAGCACATTACTATCAGGATATAATAAAGTGGGAAAAAAAAGAAAATCTAAGAATCCCGGAATGATTAAGCCTTATGAGGCTATGAATGTTTTTAAAGCCAGCAAAAAACCATTATCCGTTGGCGAGCTTGAAAAGAGACTTGGACTCACCAAAAGACACCGCAAATTTGTTAAAGATATTTTAAAGGGACTTGTTAAAGATGGAAAAATTATCAAGATAGGCAGCAGTTATGGTGTTGTAGATAAAATGAATATGGTTACCGGAAAGCTGCAGGTTCAACGATCCGGTGTGGCTTTTGTTTTGCCTGATGAAAAAGGGCGTAAAGATATTTTTATTCATCCCAAAAATATGCGCGATGCATGGCATGGAGACAGGGTCACTGTTGCTATTAACAGTGAAAGCAGAGGTAAGCGGGAAGAGGGACGGGTTGTCCGTGTTCTTGAGCGTGGCAAGCAGGTTTTTCCTGTACGGGTTATCCGTCCTATGGGCGGGACTGCATTACTTTGTCATCCTACTGATCCAAAGATGGATCTTGGTATTGTCGTCGACCCTGATTTTTATCTGCCTGAAGAGCGTTTGCTGGATGATGATGGCAATGAAATATATCCGCTCGAATCCATTGAAACAGATGTTGATTTTTCGCAGATAAATAATGGCGATGTCTTACTGGTTGCTCCCGGTAATCAGATTAATCCAAATCTGTGGGAAGGCCGCATTCTTAAATTTCTGGGACAGGAAGATGATGCGCTGGTACAGGAAGCAGTTGTTAAAGCTAATCATGCTATCTCTACTGATTTTCCTGCAAAGGTTCTTGCTCAGGCGGATTCATTGCCAGACGCACCTGAAGAAAATGATTTTTCTGAGCGTGTCGACATGCGTGATATACCTTTTGTCACAATTGACGGAGCTACTGCCAAAGATTTTGACGATGCCGTACACGTTGAGAAAACCTCATCCGGATATTGCTTAAGAGTGGCAATTGCGGATGTGAGCCATTACGTAGCAATGGATTCTCCCATGGACCGTGAAGCATTGCAGCGCGGCAATTCGTATTATTTCCCTAAATCTGTTGAACCGATGTTTCCTGAAGCTCTCAGTAACGGGCTGTGCAGTTTAAATCCGAATGTTAATCGTCTGGCAATGACTGCCACCATTGAGTTCAATGAGTCCGGCGAACCTCAGTCTTCAAAATTTGCGACTGCGGTAATTAAAAGCCATGCACGTCTCACTTATGATGAGGTCTTCGCTGCGATTATCGAAGGAGATGAGGCGGAGCGTGAGAAAATAAGTGATCTTGTTCCCATGCTGGAAGTGGCGGAAAAGCTGGCTCGAAAAATTAATACCATTCGTAAAGGACGCGGAAGTCTTGAATTTGATCTGCCTGAGCCGGAGATTATGTTTAATTTGCAGGGTAAAACCGTAGATATACGCCCTAGATGCCGTAATTTTGCTCATCAGATAATTGAAGAATTTATGATAGCGGCCAATGAAGCTGTTGCTGAATTTCTGACTGAAAAAAATATGGGCTGCCTGTACCGAGTTCATCCCGGACCGGATTCAGAGAAATTGGTAAGCCTTTTCAAGGTGCTTCGCAAAATGGGCATCAGTAAAGACGTTCCTGATCCTGTTACTCCTGAATCACTGCAACATATTTTGCAGGAATCTGAAGGAACAGATCAGGAGTTCTTAATCAGCAGACTTATGATCCGCTCTATGAAGCAGGCTAAATATGAACCTGTAAATGAGGGGCACTTCGGGCTTGCTTCTGATTGTTACTGCCATTTCACTTCACCCATTAGACGTTATGCCGACCTTGTTGTTCACAGGTTACTTAAAGTGGCCTTAGGCGATACACATCAAGCCATACCCGGAGATAAACAGCTCTTACGAATCGGTACAAACCTGAGTGCCCGTGAGCGTGTTGCTATGGAAGCTGAGCGTGAAATATTGAAACGCCTGACCATTATTTTTCTTAAAGATAAAGTCGGAGAAGATTTTACCGGAATAATTTCATCCATGGCTGATTTTGGTTTCTGGGTAGAGTTTCAGGAAGTGATGGCGGAAGGAATGCTCAGGTTATCCCGACTCGATGATGATTACTATACATTCTGGGCAGATCGTCAGCTGATCGTTGGAGAACGGACTGGTAAGGCTTTTCGTCTTGGACAGAAAATTACTGTTCGCCTTGAGTCAGTAAGTCTGGAAATGCTGGAAGCTGATTTGGCGTTGGTTGAGGGCGGTGAAGATTATAAGAAATTTGTTTAGCCTACAGCAATCTGCTCTATTCTGCGTGCAATTTTGCAAAATAGTGTTAGTTCACAAACTTTCTCATCAATTTCACATTGATAAATATCGTCGCACTCAGCAATTGCGTTGAGTGCTTCGTATATTTTTACCAATGATTCTGAACTAGTGCTTCCACATAGATCGCGGATCATTTTTTTGAGACCGTTAGGAGCATTCTCAAGTAACATGAGCTCGACTCCAGAATCACCGAAGTCGAAATCAAAATGTTCTGCATATTTTGCAGCCAGATTCTTAACAGCAAGGTCGTTACTCATCAAAAAAACTCCAAAGTGAATATCTCTTAACTATTCGTGCTCTTTACTACAAATAATTTTTTTTTAAAAGCGTTGTCTGTTTACAAAATGGTTGCGATAATGTTTTGCGTGTGTTAACCATAGGTTAACGTTGCTGTTAAATATATATTAATACGGGGAAGCAATGCAAAATAAAGATTTCGATTCATTTTTTGAAAGACTTAAAAGTCAGACTGATATTTCAACACAGGCGCAGCTTGCTCGTGAACTTGGTGTCGGGCGGGCTGCTATTTCATTGGTTAAGAAGAAGGGGATGGTTCCTCCTCGATGGATTCTTGAGCTTTCTGTAAGATATAATATAGACTCAACCTGGCTTGAATCAGGTCTAGGAGCGCCTCGCCCGGAGGTCAGTGCAGAAGAGTTCGCAGGGGAATTTGAACGTATTCCAAAAGTTGCGGCCCGTCTTTCTGCCGGAGGAGGATCTTTTGAAACCGGCGGTCAGGTAGAAGGGTATTATGCATTTCGCAAAGACTGGATCGGAAGCAAAGGCAATCCTTCTCATATGGTACTTATGGAAGTATATGGAAACAGTATGGAGCCAGAACTCAAAGAAGGTGACATTGTTTTATTGGATCAGTCGCGACAGAATATTCTTGCCGGTGGTATTTATGCTGTAGGCGTTGAGGATACTGTTATGGTTAAACGGGTTGAGAAGAGACCCGGTCAGGTTGTATTACATAGCGATAATAAAGATTATTCTCCCATTTATCTAGGGGGAGATGAACTTGAAAATGTCAGAGTGCTCGGGCAAGTGGTCTGGGTTTCTCGCGAGTATCACTAATTCTATTTGATCCTGATTAGCTGTTTGTTGCTGGATTTTAAAATTCGAATTTCTTGAAGCCTCCTTTTTTGGGAGGCTTTTTTTTATTTTAAGTATTCGTATTAAAGCGATTTATATTGAAAGTGTATTCTTTTTGTTTATCTAGTGTTTATTTTAGATTGACATAGGTGTTTTGTTGTGATTAATTGAAGTCGTCACATGGCGAGAGTTCAGCGAGAAGGTGAAGACCTTTTCTTTTCAGATAAGCTAAATGAGCAGGAGGCATTCATGCAGGAAAGATTTTGCAAGTGCGGCAACCGGGTCATGGTGCAGTACCAGAATAAGAAATCCACAGACTGGTTCACCCGTTTCTGGGTGATGGGTTCAACATTCGGCAAGACAATTAGAATTTGTCCTGAGTGTGGATGTCCTCTCGATATTAATAGCCTAAAGTGAAAATTAATGTTTAGTTACAGTTTACAAAAATGTTTTCGAAGTTGGTGCGGAAACTTAATAATAAAATTTTAAAATTTCGGTCGGCTTCTCCCCTGTTGCCGACTCGAAACAGTTGATCTCATCTAACACACTTTATCCATCTCTCATCCCCCATCTAAGCCGCCCGTTCGGGCGGCTTAATTAATTTGACCATAAAATATGTCTGCAAAACATTTCAATATATCGGCATTACATTTATTTTGACTTCTATAGTTATTTAATGAAAGTTTTTTATGCGGTACTGTTTGATGCATTGGACCGCATTATATGGGCTGATAAAGATTTGCAGGGCAATTACATAGCTGAGATAAATTATGGATAGTGAGGGTAATATGGGAGAGTGGATCGTAGATTTTCAAGGGCGTAATCATTCTACAGCAATAAATCTTAATTTTTTATGGAAGCAGGATAATATTTTTATCATGGATAATCACAGAGGGGCGTTATGGTGCTGGTTGGATTGTCTTAAAAGAGAAAAAGAGCTGAGCCTTTTTCATGTGGATAGACATTTTGATGCATTATTTTCGGATAAAGATTACCGGCATTTTCCACATGATAACTTTGAAGATATGACTATTGTAGACTATCTGGCCTGTGGTTATGAAAATGATTTTTTTTCTGTAACTCCGCTTTTTAGATGGGATAATTATCTGGGATTATTCATTGAAAGATATAAGGATAAAATAACTGACTGGGCATTTGCTACTCATGGCAAGGGCTCTGCACCTAACTCCGTTCGTTACGCCGCATATGATCCTTGGGAATTTCCTTCAGCTATTGGTGGATTGACAGGGAACTGGATTTTTAATCTGGATCTGGATTATTTTTTTAGTCGTATGACAAATGGAGAAATGGGGCGCCTTTTTACAGACGAGTACATCTCCGGATGGGGAGTGGCACTACGTAAAGCAATTGATGCAGATGTTATAAAAAGTCTGACCATCAGCCTGAGTCCTGAATGTGCTGCAGGGTGGAGCGGTTCTGAACAAGCTCTGCAAGTGTTGCTTACTGGATTAGGTATTAAATTTGATCTCCCTGTTTAAGACTAGTATCTAATAAAAAAGCCTCGTCAATTTTGCATTTGCAGATAGATGAGGCTTAAGTATTTGTTTCTCTGGGTTAATCTCTATTCCAGACTTTAAATTTGTGATCGGCAAAAAATTCAGTATACAGTTTTTCTGCCTTTTCTTTGAATTTGTCGTCGTGCATTACCAATACGCTCAGAGCTTCGTATTTGAAATAAGCAACAACATCATCCCAATCAATTTCTTCTTTACTATTTTTAAATCTGAACCCCTGTAATCCAGGTTCAACAAGTTTCTGAGTCATGGGATCATCTACGCCTGCGTTTTTGAAAAATTCGCAGATTTCCGCTTTAACATTATCTGGCCAGTCAGTTTCACCTAATGGTATAAGGTCCTGAAATTTATTGTCTTGGCCTTTTTTTAGAATGTACATTAATATAACTCCAATTTACTATGGTCATTTATCAAGTGATTATGAAATAAAAACAGGTACTTTTCAAGTTTATCTTGCACCATCAATGATGAAAATATTTTCTTCCAAAAAATGTTTTGTAAATCTAATCTTATTGCCACTTGCTTGTAATGTCTTTTTTAGCATTACTGAGTAGTACAAAAACATAATACTTCGTCATTTACTATCCATGAGCGACTAGTCTTTTCCTCAGATGTCCCCAGTCTACTCCTTGATTTGGAGCAGTGGAATTCATTAATTGTATAGAATTTAATCAACTCGTATGAATCTTCCTACTATCTGTCCTGTAGCCTGAGAGGTTGCAGAGTCATCAAATTCAGTTTTTAGAAAAGTAAGAGCAGAATAGTCATTGGTAAAAACCAGTGTCCGTATCTGAGAATTTCCGCCTCCATTTTCGTATTTAATTAAATCTGTAACATAGACAGTGTTGTCTGAAATAGTGATTGAACGAAAAACATTGTATTGATCCAGTTTCCATATATTTTCAAGATATTGCTCGTTTGATGGCAATAAATAATGATCATAGTGACTGTTACGGTCTTCAGTATCTACGGAGATAACTATAGTTGCTTCTGTGGTAATCATCGTGTCTTTATAGTGAACAGTAACCTTTCCTTTAAATTTTCCTGCAAAACGTGAATTATTGATTTTATCCATCTGTATTGCATTGTTTTTGGTTGAATTAATATTTTTTGATGGCGATTTATTTTCATATTCTGTGATGCCATAACGCGGTCTTTTTAGATTATTTAAAGATGGATATTCTTGAGCCGAACTTGAAGTCGCTGAGAATAGTATTATAAAAAATAAGACTGGTATCCTGAGCATTATGAATTTTCTCCTGCATATTGCTGAGACAATTTTAATTTATAAGTTGCTTATCGTTACTTTCGAATGGAAGAGTAGCATGAATTATAATGTGATGAAAATGTTTATAATGGTTACGATCCTGTCTGTCCTTATTCGTATAACAATTTTGTATGCGGAAATGAAAATAATATTGAAAGATGGGAATATTGTTAATGTTGTGGTCCGTATCCCAGTAAGGGTAAATATCTTTACGTTGAGTTTACCTGTAGCAATAATATGGAGCGGGCAAAAATTGCCCAGGCATACGTAATCAAGTTGAAATGTCTTTAATTATCTAGAGCTATCTCTGCAGGCGTCATTTTTGCATTTATTATTTAATGTGAAAATTATTCCTGACGGAGGTTAGTAAATGCGGAATACTTTGGCGTTGGGCCTTGTTTTGCTCAGTGGAATGTTTCTTTTGAACTCAGGATTTCAGATTTATCGCAGCTTTAACCCAGTAAAAATTAAGGACCCCAAGCCAATACGGTTGGTACGCATCGAAGGAAAGAATTGTCCTTTATATTTCCCGGAAGGCCAGTAGGCCTTCCGGGATTTTATTTAATGACTGGTAACTGCTCTTTTTCGACAAATTCATTGAAGTCTTTAATAAATTTTTTTTTAGTGCTTTTTATTAGCAGGTGAAGTTTAAATGTATAAAGCGGTGATTCAATGATCTTAAAATCATCCATTGAAAGCTTTGAGCTTTTTATAAGATCAGGAAGTGTTGATTTATTACATATAGCAGCATCAACTCTACCTTTTAAAACAAGCATAAGTTGTTGTGAAGTTGCATATACGGCATGTTTTTTTATTAGACCGCTGCTAAAATATTCATCTAAGAGACCGTATCCATTGCCATGAAGTACAGCAATTTTTTTACCAATTAAAGAATTTAAGCCTGACTCAGCAATTGGAGAGTCTTTTTTGACTAGCAGGTGGTCCCCAACTTCCCATAATGGAGATGACGCAGTATATTTATCAACTATCTCATTGTTTAAAAACATTGGACTTGATAAAGCAAAGGCATCTCCACCACCTTCTGCCAATACTTTTGATATACGAGCACGTGGCAGACATTTATATTGAATTATATATTCTGGATGTTTTTTTTCGAATTTTTTAAGCACATCTATAAAAATACCCCGTAAAGAGTTTGAAGGGGATCTTTTGGAGCTAACAGTATAAAATGGAGGGAATCTATACCCAAAAAGTATTTTGATATGTTCCTGTTCAGGCGGAGTTGCATACGATATAGCTGATAAACAGGATGTTATCAGTGTCACTACAATCATTATTTTTAAAAATTTTCTATGCATATCCATTTTGTTTTGTCAGCAAGTAATTAAACACTTGCTTGAGAGGTTGTAATGAATAATGTTTATACTTTTTTTAAAATATTTACACTTATTTTTTTAATTGTTCTTTTTTTTATATGTGTTTGGATAGTCGTAAAGTGGTATTCGGACGCGGATTATAAGATAGATTCTATAAACAAAGGTGAGATTATAACGTACTCAACTGAATTAGGTGTACCTGATTTGAGTTCAGAGCATATAAAAATAATCAGCTATAATATGGGATTTGCTGCCGGCCCAATACAGCATACTTTAGCTGATTATCATCCAAGGTCTTTTTTTATTAAAAATCTAGACTGCATGATAGCGATGATAAAAAGTCAAAGAGCTGAGATTGTTCTGTTGCAGGAAGTTGACTTGAATTCAAAACGTTCGTGGTATTTAAATCAACTCGATTATATCATGAAGGGGCTTGGATGGAAGTATGCTGCACCTGTTGTCGATTGGAACATGTACTTCCCGCTGCGTAAAGAACATAAAATAAAGAAGGCAACTGTAATTATTTCAAAGTATCCTATTGTTTCAAATTATTATACCCAGACTTCAGCCAAATCGAACTTCGAAAACTGGATGCTCAATATTTTTTATTATCCTCTGCTTTGGAAGTCAACAATGCAGAAGGTGGGGATAGATCTTGGAGGGCGAATTATTGACATATATAATGTCCACCTTTGCGTCTGGAGTAGATCGGCTCGAGTCGCTCAGACAAATTTTTTGGTGAATTGGATCAAAAGCCAAGGAGCAGGGCATGAATTTATTATTGGTGGAGATTTTAATTTTCAAGCCTATATCAGAGGGACTCCTGTGCCTGAAGTAGATATGCAGCAGGAACCGTTTATGAATACTCTTTGGGATAATTTAGATGGGATAGAAGAAATTAGAAGTACGCAAAATAGTTCTATCGCAGATATACATTACAATTATACTTTCCCAGAGAGAAAGCATCGATACGATTTTATTTTTTATTCAAATGGTCTTCATCTTGATAAAAGTAAAATTATTGAAGGCATACCTTCTTCAGATCATTTACCTGTCAGTGGTAATTTTTATTTAGAATTTTAGCTTATTATTTATAGTGTTTATTTATCTAATCACTTGTGTTGGGTATGTTTTTATTTTTAAATGTATGAAAAGTGTTACAGTTGAACTTACAAAGTTTATATTTTCGTTGTTCACAGTATATTGTTTTTTGCAAAATGGAGTAGCCATGAATAAACTTGGTACCATAGGCCTTAATTTTGTATTGATAATATTAAGTATATGTTCTTTTGCTTATGCATCTAAAGAAAATGTAAAAAAAATTTTGATAATACATAGCTACAGCCTGAAGAATATTTGTGGTTCTCCACAGCATCAAGGGGTGGTGGAAGCTCTTGCAAAGCATGGCTTCATTGATGGGAAGAATATAGATATCCTATCTTATGCCATGGATACGAAAAAGGTTAACAATACACCTGAGTTGATCCGTAAAGAGGCTGATAAAGTCTTATCGGAAATTGATCAGCTTAAACCAGATGTCGTAGTTTTATTAGATGACAATGCTTTTGCCACTGTTGGACTTGATCTTTTAGATACAGGGGTAAGTGTAGTTTTTTCTGGGATGAACGGGCAGCCTGAAGATTACAATTTAAAGAAAAAATGGATGAACTCGCGTAATAGACCTGGGCATAATATTACAGGGGTATATGAGAAACTTCACATTGCTGAAGCATTCCGCGTCCAGAAAATGATACTGCCTGATTTAAAAAAGGCGATGATTATTTCAGATGCATCTCCAACTGGAGTTGCGGTGATGAAGCAGATAGATATAGAACTTCGAGGTATTGATACTGGAATTGAAGTTGCGACCGCATCTACCTCATCGTGGGAAGAATACATTGATACTATTCACTCCGTTTGTAATGATCCCGAAATCGGAACAATTTATCCGGTCGCGACAGTGTTGAAGGATAAAAATGGCAACAGTTATAGTACTTCGGAAATTATTATATGGACAGCTAAGAACTGCCTCAAGCCAGGAATTCCTGTAAACTATTCCTTTGCCCGCCTTGGAATGCTTGGTGGTGCAGGTGTTGATTTTATTTTTATGGGCAGTCAGGCAGGAAATATGGTGGCAAGGATTTTGAAAGGTACGCCACCTGGTAATATTCCTATTGAAGATGCCCAAAGATATGCTCTAGTATTTAATCTTAAAAGAGCTAAAGAACTGGGGTTGGAAATTCCTTCTGATGTGTTGATGGCCGCTGATGTTATTTATAATAATTAGATAAGGTTTCCAGCTTGCAATATATGAAGAGTAATAACACTTACAGGCTGTCCACGCTAATTTCAGCAACTCTTTGCGGATTAGTTGTTTTTACTGCTTTTGCTTTAGGCGGAGTGTTTTCTTATAGTTATATCAACAGCTTGAAAAATGAGTTTGGGGATAGGGTCAAGGCTGAGGGGGAAGAATACAGTCTTGAGGTCTACAGTTTTTTGCACCAGGCAAAGTCAAGACTTTCTGAACTTGGTCATGATAATTCTATTCGTGTAACGATGATGCTTGGTGTTGATTATCCTCTTTTAGAAAAACTCATTGAATATAATCAGGTTCCCGCAGGGGTTGATTATTTTATTATGCGCAAAGGGGAGAAAAGAATTTTTTCTTCTTCTTCAAAGCCTTATAATGAAAATTTACTCCGTTCAGCACTTGAAGAGACCCCCTTTAATTGTTCTCTTTGCCGGGATAATGACGGTAAATTCATTACTATTTTTTCCATCCCCATTCGAAGTCGATCCGAAGTTGTCGGTAGTGCGGCCTGTCAGGTAAATCTTTCCGAAACCAGAATATCTTCTTCTATTGCCAATAGTGTCGATGCAAGGCTGGTAATGTTTGATGACAATATTGCTTATGATTTATTGAGTGGTGAGAAACTTGATGTGATTAAAGGCGATTATAGTGATGACGATTTAACTGATGCTGTTCTGGACGGAAATATAGATGGAGTACTTTTTAGAAGTTCTCTTGTTCCCGGACTTTCATATTTTGTTTCCAATGATAGACTTAACAATTCTTTGTATGGAACTTTTTGGTTGCTGCTGCCTTTTTTTGTCGCTGTTATAGGACTCAGCATTTTTGTTTCTCTATATATCAGCCGAAAATTAAGTCGCCCCTTGCGTGCGATAATGGATTTTGCAGAAGATATTTCCAAAGGATATGAAGGAAAGTTTGAAGATAAAGGCAGCAGACTGTATGAAATTAACGCTCTTAACAATTCTCTTTCATCAATGCTGGAAAGCCTGCGCAAAACTAAGGGACTTGAGGAATATCAATTCTTTTTTGATAACGTAGGTGATCTTGTTTGTATAACCGATATAGATGGTCTTTTCCTTGAAGTTAATTCAACTGTCGAGGCTTATTTGGGGTATGAGCGGATCGAATTTTTGAAAAAGACTTTTTTTGAACTTGTCCCTGCCTATGAGCGTCAATCTTTGCGTGGGGTCCTGAATGCTCTCTTTGCTGGCAACAGCACTGGCAGCTTTGGATGTCCCATGATTACCCGTTCAGGGATAACTGTTTACTGTGAAGTGCGTTCACGTAAGATCAAGTATAGAGGGCAAGATGCTTTGCTCAGTGTCGTGCGTGATGTAACTGATCGTAAGAGGGATGAAGAAGATCTCCAGCGCTATGCATCTGAGTTGTTAAAGGCAAAGGAGGTTGAAGAACGTAATTCAGCGCACATATCCGAGACTTTGAAGAAGCTAGAGAATGCTATGGCCCGAGCAGAGGTGGCCAATCGTACAAAAAGTGAATTTTTGGCTCAGATGAGTCATGAGATCCGTACTCCCATGAATTCTATTCTGGGTATGGCTGATATGCTTTCGGATACCAGTCTCACGTCTGAGCAGGCAAGTTATGTTTCTATTTTTAGAAATTCAGGTAGAGCATTACTAAGTTTGATAAATGATATTCTTGACCTTTCTAAGATTGAATCAGGCAAGCTTACTCTTGAAAAAACTAAATTCGATATTGACAGCCTTATTGATGAAGTCGCTGGAATCATGTCTGTTACGGCATGGAAGAAAGGAATCTCGTTTGCTTGTAACGTTAGTCCGGAGGTTCCATCTTTACTTATAGGAGATCCTACACGCATCAGGCAGATTATTGTAAATTTGCTTAGTAATGCAATAAAATTTACAGACTCTGGAAGTGTCAATTTAAATATTTTACATGAACAGGTTGAAAGCGGTAAATCGAGTCTTTTCATTGTTGTACGCGATACTGGAATCGGAATAGCTGAAGATAAGATTGGCATTATATTTGAGAATTTTGTGCAGGCTGATTCATCAACGACTCGTAAATTCGGTGGAACGGGGCTTGGATTATCAATTACACGTAATTTAGTGGATCGGATGGACGGAAATATCTCGGTTTGTAATTTGCCAGACGGCGGGGCTGAGTTTCGTGCAGAAATTGTTGTGGACAGCATAGATGAACCTATTGCTGAAGTTGTTGAAGTGCGAAAGCTCCTTAAGGGGCGTGAAATTCTTGTTATTGACGAGAATACTCTTATGCGCAGCTATATATGTTCCTGTTTGAATGAATGGGGCGCGAAATGTTATCCTCTCTCTAATTTACCAGACTCTTTGGAAAATGAAAGCGGTTGCAGGGATGCTGAGCTTGTGATTATTTCCGACAATCTTGGCGATGATGATTCATATAGTGAAGTTGAAAACATCAAAGCAATCATGAACAGAGATGATGTAATAATTTGTATTCTTTCTTCATCGCCAAGGAACAGCAACAAACCTGAGATTAATAAACTTTTTGGTGTAATGGGATGTGTTAGCTGGCCTCTTACCCGGACTGGGTTAAGGACGGCTATATTTGATCTTTACGGTGAAAATGTAATTGAACCCACAAGTAGTGCAGAGCTACTCCCGCTTCGAATCCTGATAGCTGACGATTCAGAAAGCAACCAAATGCTTTTGGATTTTTATTTGAAGGATACGCCGTTTCGTTTGACTCATGCAAGCAGTGGGAAAGAGGCTGTGGATTACTACAAAGATCAAAATTTTGATTTGGTTCTGATGGACATGCAGATGCCTGAGAAGAATGGATATGAGGCAACTGAAGAAATAAGAGAATATGAAGCTGGCAACGGTTATCCGGCTACTCCGGTAGTTGCTTTAACGGCAAATACTTCTTCTGGAGATCGAAAACGCTGCCTTGAAGCAGGGTGTACAGATTATATATCCAAGCCTATTAAAAAAATTACTCTTGTTAAATCTATTTTGAAATACTGCTCCTGACGATGTTCAGGAGCAGTATTAATTTAATTAAGAACATTTTTTACTCATCCAGTCTCCTAATGCTTCTTGAAGAGCTGAAGATGCTAGGTGAGCACAGTGGGTTTTATCATCTGGAAGACCTCCAAGGCCTTTTAGAATATCTTCCCCATCAATTTCAGAAGCCTTATCTACACTTTTCCCAATGGACATTTCACAAGCAATATCTCCACTGACAATACTCGGCCCGCATCCTGTTGTAAAAAATGTTGCGTCACTGATAATACCATCATTAATTTTTAAGAAAATCTTAATGGTGTCACCACATTCTCCATGCATTTCTCCAACACAGTCCGGGCCATCCATTATGCGGGCAAATGCAGGTTGTTTCCAGCGCTTGGTTGTTTCTTCGCCAAACATTTCAAGGGCAGCATCTTCATATTGCTGTTCAATGTCGTCGAGAAGGAAATCTAAGGGATCAATCATAAAAAACTCCTTATTCAAATAGTGAAAATCGAAAGTGACTCAGCATGAAAAAAAAAGCAATAAAGTCTTCACATCCATGTTCCGCATAATCAATCATATATACGTGTTGTAATTAAGCTTAATTTATTGTTGAATACCAAGTAGGGGAAGCATAGGTATTTCATATTGGGTTTTAGATGTCATATTGTATTGGGCAATTTTTACTGTAAATACTACATCTGTCACAGATGTCGGTTGGGAATTATGGAATTACGACAGCTCAGATATTTTGTTGCCGTTGCTGAAGAACTTCATTTTGGAAGAGCTGCACGCCGAGTGCATATTGCACAACCTCCTTTTTCACAGCAGATTAAATCTCTGGAAGAAGAGATTGGCGCAAGACTTCTGGAGCGTAACAGCCGTAAGGTATGGCTTACTAATGAAGGTAGATATTTTTACAGACAGGCTGTTTCTATTCTTGAGCAGGCACAGGAGGCAGCATCTACAGTCGCGCGTATGTCTAAAGGGGAGTACGGCAATATTAAAGTCGGATTTACCGAGACAGCCATGGACAGTCTTCTTCCTGAGGCAGTAAGATCTTTCAGTAGTAAGTATCCAGGTGTATCTGTCCAGTTCAGTCAGTTTGGAACTTCAAATCAGCTTGAGAATATAA
This sequence comes from Maridesulfovibrio zosterae DSM 11974, assembly GCF_000425265.1. Taxonomy (NCBI): domain Bacteria; kingdom Pseudomonadati; phylum Thermodesulfobacteriota; class Desulfovibrionia; order Desulfovibrionales; family Desulfovibrionaceae; genus Maridesulfovibrio; species Maridesulfovibrio zosterae. Next base: position 307,507 of record NZ_AUDC01000011.1, on the reverse strand, counting down.
GATCCGGGAAACTTGATTTAGGGTTTTCAACTATATTTCATTATGCCATGGAAGAACTTTCTTCAGTAAAGCTTTTTTCTAAGAAGCATATTCTTGCTGTACCGGAAGATCATATCTTTACGCAAAAGGATAGTGTATCATTAGAGGAAATTGCTCAGGAAAATTTGATTATGTTTCCACGAGCCGGGCAGCCAGATTTACATGACGCCATAATGAAAATGTTTACTTCCAAAGGCTTTTCTCCGGCGATTAGTCAGGAAATTTCGGGCCTTTCCGGAGCTTCTGCTTTGATTGCGTCTGGTATGGGGGTTACATTTTTGCCGGAGAACAGCCACATAACCCGTAAGGGTATTGCACTTGTTCCCTTGCAGGACGATTTTCCAAGTATGGATATTTTTATGGTATGGAAAAGTGACGAGTATTCCAATACTGCTGCTGTTTTTATGGAGCAGGTAGCTGCTTATTTTTCTGTGTCGGATTTTTTTGCAAATGAAATTGTCTCTTCTGAGACTCCTTGAAGGTCGGTAATGACTGATATACTAGATGGTTATGAAGTTTCATGGGTTCCGTCAGTGACCGAAGTGGAACAAGAAGAATGGGACAAACTGGCAAAACCAGCTCAATTCCCATTTTTGGAGTGGAACTGGCTGAGGCTGGTGGAACAAAGTAAGAGTGCCTCTCCTGAAACAGGATGGTTACCTGCTCATCTTCTGGTTCGAACTGAAGGAAGGTTAGTTGGGCTGGCTCCATTATATGTGCGAGACCAGAGTGATGGAGAGTTTATTTTTGATAGAGTCTGGTTTGAAGTGGCTCAGAAAGGAGGCATTGCTTATTATCCTAAAGTGGTCGGTATGAGTCCCTTTACTCCTGCTTCCGGGTATAAATTCCTTATAGCTGACGACGTTTGTTCTGCTAAGATTACCGATATCATATGCCACACAATTGATCGTTTTTGTTCAGTAAACGGATTAGGAAGCTGCGCCTTTAATTTTGCTGATACCGATTGGGTTTCCGGGATGGATAAATACGGATATGCAGCATGGCAGCATCAGGGATATGTGTGGAGAAATAATGATTTTCGTGATTTTGATCATTGGTTAACTACACTGAACAGTAATCGTCGTAAAACTGTTCGAAGAGAACGTAAGACTCTTAGAAATGAAGATATACGTATTGAAACGTTAACGGGTTATGAAATACCGGAAGAATATTTCTCTATGATGTATGCATGTTATGAGTCGACAAATGATAAATTTGGTGTCTGGAGCTGTAAGTATCTCAATGCTGATTTTTTTCGAGGATTGAAAAAAAGTATGCGTGAGAATCTCCTTTTTATTGTAGCTTATTCAGGGGATAATCCTGATCCTATTGCTTTTTCTATGTATGTTTTTTCGGGAGATAAGCTTTGGGGCAGGTACTGGGGCTGCTTCGAGGAAGTTCGGTTTCTCCATTTTGAGCTTTGTTACTACACTCCAATAGAGTGGGCTATTGCCAACGGTATTCGCACTTATGATCCTGGCATGGGGGGAGAACATAAAGCTCGTCGTGGTTTTTTTTCCACTCCTTCATACAGTTTGCACAAGTTCACGGAACGTTCAATGGATTTGACTTTTAAAACCTATATTCAGGAAGTAAATACACTTGAAAACGGTTATATAACTGAGATGAACAAACTTATGCCGTTCGGAAAAATCCCTACAGACGAAGATGCCTAATTAAATTTTCTAAGTAATAGATTACGGACTTTGGCATCACTTACGACTACTTTATCAAATCCAGTGAAATGGTGGTCTGTATCATATGAAATTATTTCAATTCCTGCCTGTTTTAAAATTTCTTTCATAACATTTTGGTCAAGAACTTCATCCTGCTCGCCGATAAGGGCAATGACCTTATTACCGACAATTTTTTTGTCTGAAATTCCTTGTTCAATTTCTTTTTCAACTTCAGCAAACTGTTCGACATGCTCAGTTGAGATTACAATTTCATCGCCATTAGAAAACCCATAAGTATCACCTAGACGCATCTCAATAAGAATTGACGGAGCGAGAGCAGGATTAATAAGTAATGCAGGGATGCCGTGCCGTATGTGCATTACAAGTGCGTAAAGTCCGCCCATAGATGATCCTTGCATTATAAGAGGACGGTTTTTGTTTGGTGTTATTATTTCATCTAGAATTTTAAGACATTCTTGCGGGTTTGGGGGGAGGTCCGGGCTGATTAATTCATGATCAGGGTATGAATCAGTAAGTGCTTGCGCTTTGGAGTTGTTTCCAGATGAGCCGAATCCATGAATGTTCAAAAAGATATTTTTCATTTTTATACCGGATTATTGCGAGTATTTGAAATTAGTTAAGAAAGCAGTTCTTTTTTCTTTTTTAATTGAAACAGTTTGTCTGTGCAAGTCAAGTAGCTTATATTACCATATGAAAATATTTAATTAATCGGGGAACATTGCTTTAAGCTGATATGAATAAAAAATTAGCAATAAATTGAAATACTGGAATTTGCACGAACTTAGCTGTTTAAATTTATAGAAGCTGTTTTTATTATATGCGTGAAGTCAATATATAACTGTGTGGACGTATTTTCTATTTGCAGGCATACTGTTTACTATTGTTTTTATTTTATCTTTGATGGAGCTGTTATGGAAAATAAGCATCCGGGAATTATCTTTTTCAGCGGTGGTACTGCTCTGAATGGACTTGCTGCGTATCTTGCTGATATAAATCCTGCATGTTCTTATATTATAACTACTTTTGATTCAGGTGGCAGCTCTGCTGATTTGCGTGATTTATTTGATATGCCTGCAGTTGGAGATGTCCGCAATAGATTAATTGCGTTGGCTGATATTAAGAGTCCTGATAAGGAAAATATAGTAAGACTTCTATCTACCCGATTACCGAGGATTGCAGATAAAATTTTTCTGCACAGAGAGCTTTCCCATCTTGCCTCTGGCTCCCATCCGCTTATGAGTGGCTTTTCTGATGTTGTTCGCAATATTTTAGCTGATAGATTTTCGCTCTTTATTGATTTGGCAGGAGATAGTTATAACCCTGCAAATGCATGTCTGGGTAATATTATTCTTGCAGCCGGATTTATGTCTCACCAGCGAGTTCTTGCCCCGCCTATTGCTCAATTTTCACGTTTAATAGGTGCTCGCGGTATAGTTCGTGCTTCCACTATTGATAATGGGCATCTTGCTGTACGCTTGCAAAATGGAGAAATTCTTGCCGGCCAGCATTTGTTTACGGGAAAAGAATTTGATCCCGTTCCCGCGCCCATTGACGGGATGTGGATTTGTTCAGGTGTTAACGATCCATGGCCACGTGCAGTACACGCTTCTTCTTTAGCCATGATGTTAATCAAAGAAGCTGATATGATAGTTTATCCTATGGGCAGTTTTTATTCCAGCTTGCTGGCTGCATTATCCCCGCACGGTCTTGGTCAAACAATTTCACTTAATCCTGCACCAAAGATTTTTGTTCCCAACATGGGATATGATCCTGAACTCATAGGGCATGATCTGGCACTTCAGGTTGAACGGTTGCTGGAAGTTTTGAGATTAGATAACGGCTATGCCATTAAGCCGGAAAGTGTGCTCAATGCTATTTTGATTGATTCTGAAAATGGTAACTATCAGGAAGACATTAATATGGAAGAACTTGGAAAGTTACCGATAAAAGTGATTGACCGCAGACTTGTTTCAGAAGACTCTGATGGGCTGATTGATCCAGAGTTGCTAGGTCAGGAACTTATGGATTTGGCGCTACGTAATGAATTGTAGAAGAACATAACAAGCAAGGATTTTATTATTTATGTATATCGGTGCCCATATGCCTATTACTGGAGGCGTGGACAAGGCTGTGGAGAGAATAATTGCTGTAGGCGGAACAGCGTTACAAATTTTTACTCGCAATCAGCGGCAGTGGAAAGTTAAACCTCTTGAAGAAGATGTTATAGAGAATTTTAAAAGGTTGCGTCAGGATTGGGGGAATTACCCTGTTTCAGTGCATGATTCCTACCTTATCAATCTAGCTTCACCCAAGCCTGAAGGTGCAGCAAAGTCAGTAAAAGCTTTTGCGCAGGAACTTCGGCGGACTGAATCATTAGGGATTGAGTACATCGTGACCCATCCTGGATCGCATCTCGGGTCTGGAAAGGTAGAAGCCCTTGAGAGGTATGTTGCAAATCTTGATGAAGCGATTGCCTTGTCAGAGACTGCCGAGGTTCGTGTACTGATTGAGAATACTGCGGGACAGGGTACAAATCTGGGTAGCAGATTCGGAGAACTTGCAACCATTCTTGAAAATTCCGGTTACACCAGCAGAATGGGAGTGTGCTTTGATACCTGCCATGCATTTGCTGCAGGGTATGATTTACGCACAGCGGAAAGCTGTGAAGAAGTCTTTAATAAATTTGACAAGTTGATAGGACTAGATTTTCTGCGACTTTTTCATCTTAATGATTGTAAAGAGGGGCTTGGTTCACATAAGGACAGGCATGAGCATATAGGACAAGGTCGTATCGGCATTGACGGATTTAAATATATTATTAACGACTCCCGCTTTTCCACAATTCCTAAAGTGATTGAAACACCTAAAGGTGATGACACTGACTTTAAATTTGATAAAAAGAATATTGAACTTCTCCGGTCGCTTCACGAGTAGCAGTAAGCAATATTTTTTGAAGTTATTTCAAGGCAGCGAAAGACATTATAAATACTGTCTTTCGCTGTTTCTCTCATACTATAAATTCTCAAGGCAGTTCTTCAGTGTTGTTACTCCGCATGAGTGAAACATATGCAGCGGGATCTGTTTTGACTTTGTGTATTTAACGATATCTTTTTTAGCTGCGTGGGATATTTGGTTGGTAAAAATAATAACGTGATCTGCACTGCCAAGTTTTGCGGAAACTTTATTTTCTTTTCCCGTGAAGACCTTAAGTTTTACACCTTGTTCTTTTGCAGAAACTATATAGTCCCTTTTGAGTCTATCCATTCCACCGATAAGAGCTGCACACATTTTGATCTCCTTGTTTTTGAAGTTAAGTTTGTTCTATTGAAAATGAATTTCAATGTCAATTAAAAAGATTATTTTTAACCTCATAAAAAAAAGTGAATTTATTCTTTTCAATTGATGAAGCTTTTATCGATATGGGGTAAGCTGTAAAAGAATAATTTTTTTGTTTTTTTGTTTTTTTAAGTTACATTTAGTTTGATCCCTTATTCTTGAGCTAACTATTTTATATAGATTCTTTTTTGGGTGAATTGGAAAATACGTTACGAATATGAAAAATCAGCAAGGCATCGAATATAGCAGGTATCGTCTGATACTTATCAGCGCATTAATTTGTTTCACAGGTATAGTGGGGTATGCCTTGTGGTCTAGTTATTCATCCCAGATACAAGTCCGGAATGCTGCTCGCGAACTTTTTGCAGGTGGATCAGCAAAAAGGGCTATGGCTGTAAGTTCTTTTTTTTCAAATAGGGCACTGGAATTAAAAACACTTAGTTCTAACGAGGATGTTCAAAAATTAGTTGTTGAGAAAGATAGATACATAGCTGGATATGCATCTGTAACTCCTGATATTTTAAAGAGAGTTTGCAATGTATTTTATAAGACAATCAGCGAAAAAAATACTGGGAAGGAGCAAATTTACTCTCAAATTATTCTTCTAGATTCAGATGGCAGAATGCTGATTGATACCGATAGCGAGTGCGTCTTTATGGGGGAGAATTCTGAGTATAAACGGTATCTGGTTACAGGGAGCGACATAGCTTATTCTGCAGGTGAGTCCGATGGAGTTATGGCTCTGGTTATGGGAGTACCTGTTATAGGTGCAGGTGGAGAGATCGGAACTGTCGTGGCTTGGATTCGTATCGAAGCCCTGCATGATAATTTAAAAGATATATTTACCTCTCCTGTAGCCGGTAGTGACTTTTTACGTGCAGGTGAAGCCATTGTTGCAATATCGGACATGTCTGCCCGAAATAGTGCTCAGTTACTTCTTATGGATGCACTAAAGGAGTGGAAGGGCTTGACTGTGTTGAGCAACGCAAAATCAGATCGTAAATTAGATTATCTTGCCACTTCATCTCCTGTCTATGGTACTTCTATGAGTATTATTTCATTAGTTAAGGAACAGAGAATTTTTGGTTTTTTAAGTCTGAGAATGCATTTGTTTATTTCTCTGTTTATTTTTATGGCAGTTGCCAGTTGCTGTTATTCAATTGTGCGTATTATTTTTAATAGGCACATATATGAAACCAGAATTTTAGAGGCAGCCAAGCGTGAAGCCGCTGTAAGTAGAGAAAAAGAAAAGCTTGAGCAGGAGATAAAGAGTAGAAGGCTTGCTGATGCCTTACGTAAAAGGGCCGAAATTCGATATAGAGATATTTTTGACAATGCACCGGTTGGTATTTTTCAAATTACCATGGATGGTGGTTATCTTACTGTTAACAATGCGTATGCAAATATTTTAGGCTACGATGACCAAGAAGAATTTATAATATCAGTAACGGATATGCGTACTGATGTTTTAGTAAATTCTGATGGATGGGACGCCGAGCTTCGTCGGCTTAATTTATCAGGAAAGGTCTCTGGATATATAGTTCAATGCTATCGTAGAGATCGGACAAAGATATGGCTTTCGTGTGATTTCAGACTTGTTGAAGGCGAACCCGGTTTATCTTCATATCTTGAAGGATTTGCTATCGATATTACTTCCCGAAAAAAGGCAGAGAGGGAACTTATCAGCAGTGAGAAAAGGTTTCGCTCGTTGTTTGAAAATTCTCCAGTTGCTCTCTGGGAAATGGATTTTTCTGCTCTTAAAGATACATTTGATATATATGGAGAAAAAAACACAAAATTGCTGAGAGATGATTTACTTGGTAATATGGATGATGTGGCTGAATGTGTAAGCCTTGTCAAAGTTCTTGATACAAATAATCTTGCCATAAAATTTTTGAGTGTTCATACAAGAGAAGAGCTGATAGAAAGAGGCTTTTCAGCCTATGTAACAGCTAGAGGGTGGCGGTTTTTCAGGACAATTCTTCTGGATTTCGCATCCGGTAAAGTTAGGCATCGGAGTGATGTTCACCTGTTTCGCAAAGATGGAAGAGAACAGTTCTTTATAATAAATTGTATTATTGTTCCTGGTTATGAAAAAACATGGGGTCGTGTTCTGGCTACTGTCGAGGATATTTCTGAACTTAAACATGTTGAAAATGAGTTACGCATAAGCAACGATAAGGCTCAGAAAGCTAACGAGGCTAAGGGACACTTTCTTGCAAATATGAGTCATGAATTTCGAACTCCTATGAATGCTATTAAAGGGATGGTTCAATTACTTCAAGGTTCGAAACTGGATGAAGATCAGCAGGAGAACCTGCGTCTTATAAAATCATCTGTCGACAGTTTGTTGGTTATAGTTAACGATATACTCGATTTTTCTAAGTACGATACCGTTCACATGGAGCTTTCTGAGGAAAATGCAGATCTTCCTG